>DASTSJ010000276.1:0-4784 GCA_035760765.1 Edaphobacter sp.
CCGTCCAGGAGGTAGTGGTAACCGCTGACGCTCTCGCGGTCAATACCGAGAATGCGACACAGGCCGGGCTGATCAATGGTACCCAGGTCCGTGAACTTGTCCTCTCCAGCCGGAACTATGAGCAGTTAGTCGGCCTGCAACCGGGCGTCGCCTACACAGGCGGCGACCAGATCTACATCGGCAACTCCAGCCCGAACGGTTCCAGCAACGTAGTCAGCTTTTCGGTCAACGGCGCACGCACCAGCGGCAACGCGTGGACGGTCGATGGAGCGGACAATGTGGATCGCGGATCAAACTACACGCTGCTGACCTATCCGTCCGTAGATGCAATTGCGGAGTTCAAGACGCTCCGCGGAACGTACGAGGCGGAGTTTGGCCGGTCGGCCAGCGGTCAAGTCAACGTGGTCACCCGCTCAGGAACAGACAAATTCCACGGTACCGCGTATGAGTTTGTCCGTAATGACATCTTCAATGCGAATGACACACTCACCAAGCTTACGACCAGCCCCTCAGGTGCACCGAAGGCAACATCGTCTCGAAGCGCTCTGCGCTACAACGACTTCGGTTACACGGTCGGCGGACCTGTTTGGCTACCGAAGGTCTACGATGGGCGAAAGCACGGAACCTACTTCTTCTTCTCGCAGGAGCTGCGCCGCGTCATCACCTATAAGGCAATTACTCTGAACGGGGTTCCCAGCCTGAACGAGCGCCAGGGAATCTTTACGCAGCCCGTCTGTACTGCGGCGAATACCGTCCAGGCAACCGGCAAGTGCTCCAATGGGGGCACAACGACTGTGCCCGTCACAAGCGCGCTTGCGCAAGCTTATCTGAAGGATATTTATGCGCACGTTGGAGAGCCTGATCCCTCTACCGGAACCCTCGTTACCACACCGCAGCGTAACCTCTTCAACGGCAATCAGCAGATTGTGCGTATCGATCAGCAGTTAGGGCAGAAGCTGAACGTCTTCTTCCGCTTCATCCATGACTCCATCCCGACGCAGGAGCCGGGCGGCCTCTTCCAGGGCACGGGATACCCGGGCGTAAATACAACGAATACCAATGCTCCCGGCAAAATTTATCTGGGCCACGCGACCTATACCCTTACCCCGAGCCTTCTAATCGATGGCGGTTATGCGTACTCTTATGGCGCGCTGCTCAGCGATCCAGTTGGCCTGGCGGCAAACGTGAACTCCCCTGATATTCAGCCGAACCTTCCGTTCACTTCGACGCTGCCGCGTGTTCCGGCCCTTACGTTCTCGGGCGGTACCACGATTACGACTTACGGTCCGTATCGCGATTACAACCGCAATCACAATATCTTCGCGAACGTAACGAAGATGATCGGAAACCACACCTTCAAGTTCGGCGTGGATTACAACCACTACAACAAGACAGAGAACAATGCGGGGGCGAATGCCGGAAGCTTCGCATTCACCAACGGAAACCTGCCTACGGGATCGAAGGCACAGCCGTATCAGCAGGCCTGGGCGAACTTCCTTACGGGATTTGTCTCGACGTTCAGCCAGGCGTCCTACGACGTAACGCCGAGCGTCACAGCGAACCAGATCGAGGCCTATGCGCAGGATGACTGGAAGATCACTCCACGCCTAACTCTGAACCTGGGCGTCCGCTACTCGCACTTTGGGCAGCCGTCCGACAATAACCACCAGCTGACGACGTTCGATCCTTCGCTGTACAGCGCCGCCAATGCACCGACCATCGATAAAAATGGCCTGATCTGCGTTGTGGGTGCGCCATGCACAGGTACGACTCCAAACGGAAACATTACCAAGGCCCAGGCCATCACCAATGGCGTCAGCATCAATGGGCAGAACTCGCCCTATGGATCGAAGATTGCCGAGAATGACAAGCTGAACTTCGCGCCCCGTGTAGGTTTTGCGTTTGATGTCTTCGGAGACGGCAAGACCTCGCTCCGCGGTGGTTATGGCATTGCGTACGACTCCTCGCTGTTCGGCATCTACGAGCAGAACATCTTCCAGAACCCGCCCTTCGTCAATACTCCTACGATCTCGAACACGAGCTTCGACAACCCGGCTGCGGTTTCGGCCAACGTGAGCTATGCGACTCAGGTACTTCGGGCCACTTCTCCGAAGTTCCACACGCCGTATAACCAGCAGTGGTCGCTGAGCCTGCAGCAGCAGATGCCGGCGGGTGTCTTTACGGAGCTCTCCTACGTGGGCAGCGAGCAGGTTCACCTGCTGGGTCTGGTCGACCTGAACCAGGCGCCGGTCGGTGCATGGGCAGCGGCCAATCCGAGCACGCCCGTGACGAGCGGAAACGTAACCTTGCTGAACGCATACCGTCCGTACAAAGGCTACAGTGCGATCAACTCGGTTATGCCGATCTTCTCGGGCAACTATCACTCGCTGCAGGCCTCGGCCCGCAGGCAGTGGTCGCACGGCACGCTGGTAGCGGCCAACTACACGTGGTCGCACGCTCTGACAAACGCCAACGCGGATCGTGCAGGGGCACCGCAGATCTCGTCGAACACGCGGGCCGAGTATGGACGGTCAGCAGCCGATCGCCGCCACATGTTCAACTTCAACGCGGTGTACGCACTTCCCTTCTTCTATGAGCAGCACGGATTCGTCGGTCACGTTCTGGGCGGATGGGAGGTCTCCGGACTGGGGTACTTCAACACCGGTCTGCCACTGAACGTGACTACTTCGGGCCTCGATCCCGCGGGTGTGGGCGTCGTTCTCGGCTCGAGCGCCTCCAGCGGACGTCCGGACCGGGTCGGTGATCCCAATCAGGGATCTCCGGACAACCCCATCCACAACCGGCGGCACTGGTTCAACGTAAATGCGTTCAGCGCAGTGCCGGCTGGCCAGGTGCGGGGAGGCAATGCGCAGCGGAATGTTGTTGAGGGACCAGGATGGTGGCGTGCCGATGCCGGCCTGTTCAAGAATCTAAACATCACGGAATCGATGCACCTGCAGTTCCGTGGAGAGGCGTTCAACCTGTTCAACCACACCAATCCGGACGGCGTCAGCACAGCCGGTCTGATCAGCGCCAGCGGCTACAGCTCCTCCGCTGGAAATATCACCAGCTACCGCGACAAACGCATTCTGCAGCTCGGAGCGAAGTTCATCTTCTAGACTTTAGATTGCGGTTGAATTCAAGGCGTTCGCATTCGCGAACGCCTTTTCTTTCTCCGCGAAAAGAAGGCACTCTGTGCCGTTTAATGCTGGAATAACACCGTTTACCACTCGTTATCCCCGCTTACTGGGGAAAGTCAGGCAGTTGGTTCCATCAAAGGTAAAATAAGAGGGTTGTACAACCGATTGGGCGCAGGCCACAGAAGGTCCGCCCTCTGAAGGAGCTTCATTTGGCTACACGCGAGCGTTTTCTCTTCACCAGCGAGTCCGTCACGGAAGGCCATCCGGACAAGATCGCCGATCAAATTTCTGATGCCATCCTTGATGCCTGCCTGGCACAGGATCCCTATAGCCGTGTGGCGTGCGAGACCCTGACCTGCACGGGCCTGGTGGTCATCGCCGGCGAGATCACGACCAAGGCTTACGTCGACTTCCAGAGCCTGGTGCGCGGAACGGTCGCTTCGATCGGTTACGACAACGCTCTGTATGGGTTCGATTCGAACACCTGCGCTGTCATCTCGACCATCAACAAGCAGTCTGGCGACATCGCCATGGGTGTGGATACGGGCGGAGCGGGCGACCAGGGCATGATGTTCGGCTATGCGACCAACGAGACTCCCGAGCTGATGCCGACCCCGATCTCGCTTGCTCACCGGCTGACCCTGAAGCTCAGCGAAGTGCGCAAGAATGGCCTGATGTCGTATCTGCGGCCCGACGGCAAGAGCCAGGTCACAGTCGAGTACGACTCGAACAACAAGCCTGTGCGTGTTGACGCGGTCGTCATTTCGACTCAGCATGCGGAAAACATCGGCAACGACGAGCTGCGTGCAGACATCCTGAAGAATGTCATCCAGGCTGTCATTCCGGCAGAGCTGCTAGACGAGAACACCAAGTACCACATCAACCCGACGGGCCGCTTCGTTGTAGGTGGACCGATGGGCGATACCGGACTGACCGGCCGCAAAATCATCGTCGATACCTACGGCGGCATGGGCCGTCACGGCGGCGGAGCCTTCAGCGGCAAGGATGCCACCAAGGTGGATCGCTCGGCTGCCTACATGGCTCGCTATGTCGCCAAGAACATCGTGGCTGCCGGTCTGGCGGACCGCTGCGAGGTGCAGCTTGCTTATGCGATCGGCGTTGCCGAGCCCGTAAGTGTGCTAGTTGACACCTTTGGAACCGGCAAGATCGATGAGATGAAGCTGGAAGAGCTGGTTCGCAAGAACTTCTCGCTGACGCCGAAGAGCATCATCGAGACCCTGCAGCTGCGTCGCCCGATCTTCAAGGCGACCGCCGCCTATGGCCACTTCGGTCGTACCGGCGAGGGCTTCACCTGGGAGGCGACCGACAAGGCCGCGGCTCTCAAGGAGCAGGCTCAGGCTCTGACTGCAGCGAAGTAAACTTCGTCAATTCGTGATGAAGATGAGGGCGGTCCCGCGATGGGGCCGCCCTCAGACTTTGCGCGAACAAATCGGAGTGTAGCTGCGCACCATAGTGCGGGAAGATACTGTCATGACGATGGCTGTAGACACAATCTCCGACGGTTTCCACAGCGAACGTTGGCAACGGGTGCTGGACCGCGACTCCCGGGCGGACGGCGCATTCTTCTACGCTGTCCGGTCGACGAAGATCGTCTGCAAACCAAGCTGCCCAAGCCGCCGTCCT
>DASTSJ010000277.1:0-4398 GCA_035760765.1 Edaphobacter sp.
TTTGGAACCTGTCGAAACAGACAGTTCTGGCAAAGGCCTGATCGAGCTGGCAGACCAGTGCGATCTTCGTCACCGAACCTGTTGACTGTGGGTAGGCATTTACACGTCGAGGAGCGAGCGCATAGGCTAGCAGAGGTGATGAATCTCTTTCGCAACTCTGAATCTTCTCCGCAGCTCGACTTCCTGAATCCGTCTGCTGCCCTCCCCGGTGGTGCGATCGATGTTCACGGAGCTCACCTGGATCCAACCGGAAGCCGTGTTCCCAGCGCAACGATCGGCGATATTGTCACCCCGGTTACCCTGAGCCGCTCCAACCAAGCCACCATCCAGGTTGCCGAGGGATCTATCTCCGGTGACCTCATCCTCCACCGCAATGGAGAGAGCAGTAATCCGCTCCACGTTCGGGTCGCTGTTCCCATGGCTGAGAATGTCCATCCTGTTGCGAATCCTGTCGTGGACGCGAACGGCCAGGTGTTCACCACGCTCTCGGGAGCACGCGGGCAAGCGATGCCGGTCTCCGTCTTTCGCATTCAGCGCGATTTCCAGATGGTTCCCTTTGTCCGCGACCTGATGAATCCTTCTGGAATGGCGTTCGGAAGGGACGGCTATCTCTATGTCAGCTCACGCGCCGAAGGAACGGTCTACCGCGTCTCATCCGAAGGGGCAGTTTCGACCTATGCCGAGGGCATGGGGGTGGCCACTGGCATTGCATTTGACCGGGAAAACAACCTGTATGTGGGCGATCGATCGGGGACGATCTTCAAGATCAACCCGGACCGTGAGATCTTCGTCTTCGCTACGCTGGAACCTTCGGTCGCAGCCTATCACCTTGCCTTTACGGCAGGGGGCCTTCTGCTGGTGACCGGGCCGACGACTTCGTCGAACCAGGCGATTCACGCGATTGACCCGGATGGCAACATCTCCGTCTTCTTTCAGGGCCTGGGCCGGGCGCAGGGAATGGCCTTCGACGTGGACGACAATCTGTACGTCGTGGCTTCGTACCGGGGGCAGCGCGGCGTCTTTCGCATTACCCCCTCGAAGAACATCTCTCATACGATCTCCGGCAACAACCTTGTTGGCCTTACGTTTGTGGAAGACGGCTGTGCTGTGCTGGCGACAAGGGATGCCCTGTACCATGTCGCCCTCGACATCGAAGGCCGTTCCCTCATCGACTAAGCGGCAGGCGCGTAAGGAAACATGCAGATTTCGGCATAGCCCGCCCTGCGCAGGTTCGTGTACATTTATCTGCGCACTTCATTTTGCGAGCCTTGGGCGCTTAGGCGTCCTTTGTTTCAAAGACCGAACTAACTCCCTCAGGAGAGGATGGAACGTGATCACCCGACGCGAATTTCTCGATACCCTTGCCGTCACGGCTGCAGGTGCAGCTGTCAGCAGCAGCGCAAAAAGCTACGCCCAGATCGTCGGAGCGAACGATCGCGTAAACTTTGCCGTCATCGGACTGAACAGCAGAGCCTATGCGCACCTTTCGTCGCTGAAGGCAAATGAGAAGACCGCACGCATCACGCACGTGTGCGATGTCGATTCCACAATTCTCGATCGCTTTGCCGGCAAGGCCGAGGCATCGCTGGGCTACAAGCCTGCGAGCAACAAGGACTTTCGCAAGGTACTTGCCTCAAAGGATGTTGACGCCATCACTATTGCAACCCCCGACCACTGGCATGCACCGATGGCAATCGCGGGACTTGAGGCCGGCAAGCACGTCTACGTGGAGAAGCCCTGCAGCCACAACCCTGGAGAAGGCGCGATGCTGGTGGCTGCGCGCGACAAGTACAAGAAGCTGGTGCAGATGGGCAGCCAGCAGCGTTCTTCCCCACACACTATTGAGATCATCGGCAAGATTCACGAGGGTCTGATCGGCCGTGCTTATTACGCGAAGGCATGGTACAGCAATACTCGCAAGTCCATCGGCATCGGCAAGGAGATACCAGTTCCTGCGACGCTGGACTGGGATCTGTGGCAGGGACCTGCGCCGCGCAGGCCGTACAAGGACAACTACCATCCTTATAACTGGCATTGGTTCTGGCACTGGGGAACCGGCGAGACACTGAACAATGGAACCCACGAGGTGGATGTATGCCGGTGGGCCCTGGGAGTCGACTTCCCCAAGCACGTCTCAGCGTCCGGCGGCCGCTATCACTACAAGGACGACTGGCAGTTCTACGACACGCTGATCACCAGCTTCGAGTACGACGACAAGATGCTCTCGTGGGAGGGCAAGTGCTGCCAGGGCATGAAGTTCTATAACCGCGATCGCGGCTCGGCAATCATGGGAACGACAGGAACGGTGGTCGTCGATCGCGGCGGATACGAGATCTACGATCTGAAAGGAAAGATGACGAGCCAGTTCAAGGCTGAGAAATCTTCTGCTTCCGCCGACCTGGTGGGCGCAGATTCCATGACCGATCTTCACTTCGCGAACTTCATCGCCGGTATTCAGAAGGGCGAAAAGCTGCATGCCCCCATCGAGGTGGGAAATGTAGCTGTCACCATGCTGCAGCTTTCCAACGTTGCCTGGAAGCTGAATCGCGGACTTTCGCTGAACACTGCCAACGGCAAGGTGCTGAACGACGCCGAGGCCATGAAGTACTGGGACCGCGAGTACGAGAAAGGCTGGGCCCCGAAGGTCTAGCTTTTGTATTGAATATCAGCGGCAGTCCGCCCTTCGGCAGACTGCCGCTTTTCTTTTTGCAGGATCGAAGATACAGAGCGGAGTGCAGCATCGCGATCATGCGAATAGGCTCGTCTGGATGAGAGGAACAGGATGAACAACCCTACCCTTTGGGAAGAACCTGCCGCGCCATCGAAGGAGCATCCTACGGAAGGGGTGACGCTTTTGCGCGGCTTCTGCAGAGATGATGCGGAGCCGATCTATGAGGCGATTCGACAGATCGAGTCTGTCGCACCGCTTCGGCAGATGGTCGTTCCGAGCGGGCACACCATGTCGGTGGCAATGACGAACTGTGGGGAGTTTGGCTGGACAACGGACCGTAGCGGGTATCGCTATACGGAGCGAGATCCTTTGACCGGCGCCGCATGGCCCGACATGCCCGAGATTCTGCAGTCGCTGTCTATCAGAGCTGCCGCGGTGGGCGGCTTCCCTGCTTTTCGGCCACATGCAGGTCTGATCAACCGCTACGCTGTGGGCGCACGGCTTTCGCTGCACCAGGATCGCAACGAGCAGGACTACAGCCAGCCCATCGTTTCGGTGTCGCTGGGACTGACGGCTACTTTTCTTCTAGGCACGCTGCTGCGGACGGATACGCCGCGCCGCATCCGCATCGAGCATGGAGACGTGCTGGTATGGGGTGGCCCGGCGCGGCTCATCTACCACGGAGTGGCTCCCGTTCGGCCGGGTCACCACGCGATAACGGGGGCCTCTCGAATTAATCTGACTTTCAGGTATGTCGCGCCAGTAAGATGAGCATCCCCTCGGTCCGGGAAAGTCTCTATGATGAAGGACGATGATCTGCTTTACCTCGTAGGGGTGGGAGAAACCGCCCGTGCGACAGGGACTTTGACTGAATCATGATTGCTGAGATTATTGCTGCCGGTTCCGAGATGCTGACGCCGCATCGCCAGGATACGAACTCTCTCTTTCTTACCGCAGAACTGAACGATCTGGGTGTAGAGGTTGCGTTCAAGACCATCGTCGGAGATAAGCTCCGGCACCTGACCGATGTTGCGCGTACGGCACTGAGCCGGGCGGATATCGTTCTGTTCTCCGGTGGGCTGGGACCCACGGAAGACGATCTCACGCGCGAGGCGGTGGCTGCGGCGCTCGGAATCTCGCTGCGGCGCGACCCGGAGATTCTGGCCGGGCTGCACAAGCGCTTTGCCGCGCGCCAGATGACCATGCCTCCGAACAACGCCAAACAGGCTGACGTTCTGGAAGGTGCTGTCATCCTGAAGAATCCGAATGGAAGCGCACCCGGGCAACTGCTGGATACAGTTGTGGGAGAGTATCGCAAGATCGTGATTCTGCTACCCGGGCCTCCGCGTGAGCTTAAACCTCTGTTTCACGAGGCGGTCAAGCCGATACTCGCGGAGATCCTTCCGCAGCGCAAACTGGCTCGGCGAACGCTCAGGATGGCGCTCATCCCGGAGTCTCAGGTGGACGCGCGCACGTCTCCTATCTACAACAGCTTCGTGGATGTCGAGACGACGATCCTTGCGGGGCACGGCGAGATTCAGCTGCACTTCACCGCAGCGAAGACCACGCTTGAAGAGGCACAGAGCAGAGTGGACGAGGTCGCCAGCCTGGTGGAAGCAGAGATGGATGATGCCATCTTCTCTTCGCAGGGGGAGAGCCTGGAAGAAGTCGTCCTGATGATGATGGAGATGCGCCATCTGACACTTTCAGTCGCTGAGAGCTGCACC
>DASTSJ010000278.1:0-2004 GCA_035760765.1 Edaphobacter sp.
AAAGAAGGCGCGCCATGCGGCCTTCTACGGCAAACCGTCCAGAGACGGAGCCGAGACGATCAAGAAGGGAAGTACGGAGGCGATGGCGTTCCCGGAGTTCTTCCCCAACCAGGGAGGGGTGCCGATCAAGGTTGACGGGCAGCTTCTCGGCGGAATCTCCGCGAGCGGCGCGAAGTCGGAGATCGATGAGCAGATCGCTCAATCCGGCCTTGACGCTCTGCTGAAGCAGTAACGATCTGTGCCGTCAGCGCGGCGCAGATCGTTCCAAACTACGTGTCGGTTAGGCGCCATCGCTTCATGCGAGCTTGTCGGCGTCGATGACGGCCTGAGCAAAGGCCTGCGGCGCCTTCTGCGGAAGATTGTGTCCGATGCCGCCTGAGATGGTTCTGTGTTGATATTTGCCTGAGAATCGGTGCGAGTAGGCAGCAGGGGCAGGGTGCGGAGCACCATTGGCATCACCCTCAAGGGTGATCGTGGGGGTCTGAATTACCGGAGACTGTGCGAGCCTCTTCTCGAAGGCGTCGTATCTGGGCTCGCCTTCAGCGAGTCCGAGGCGCCAACGATAGTTGTGAATGACGATGGCGACGTGGTCTGAGTTGTTGAACGATGCGGCACTGCGATCAAAGGTCGCATCGTCGAAGTTCCATTTCGGAGAGGCAAGATGCCAGATGAGCTTCGCGAACTCTCCGCGGTATTTTTCATATCCGGCTCGGCCGCGATCTGTCGCGAAGTAATACTGGTACCACCATTGCAACTCTGCACTTGGGGGGAGGGGCGTTTTGCCCGCTTCCTGGCTTCCAATGAGGTAGCCGCTGACGGAGACCAACGCTGTGCAGCGTTCCGGCCAGAGTGCGGCAACGATATCGGCCGTACGCGCTCCCCAGTCGAAGCCGGCCAGGATTGCTTTGTCGATCTTGAGGGCGTCCATCAAGGCGATGACGTCGAGCGCGAGCGCAGATGGCTGACCGTTACGGAAGGTTTCGCTGGACAGAAATGTTGTCGAACCATAGCCGCGGAGAAACGGTACGATCGCGCGGTAGCCCGCTGCGGCCAGCAGGGGGGCGACCTCGGCGAAGCTCTGAATGTCATAGGGCCAGCCGTGCAGCAGTACGACGGGTTTTCCGTTGGGGGGACCGACCTCTGCATATCCGACATTCAGGAGACCGGCGTCGACCTGCTTCACGGAACTGAAGGTGTTGGTTGGGGGATTGGCCGGGTTACGAGCGTCCGCAAAGCTCCACCTGTTTGCAACAGCGGCTGTGGCTGACAGACCGCCTATCTTCAACAAAAGCCTCCGGGAGAGCCTGGTCGCTTTTTCCTGGTTCACGTTCACGTTCCTTTCCTTGGTAGCCTGCTTAGTTGATGTGAACGCAGGCTACAAGGGCGCACTTTATCGTGTTCGGCTACTGCTGAACGTGAATGCTTTTTTGAACGTGAGTCTCCACAGATTTTTGAATGAATTCGATGCGTGGGCGAGCCACCAGGATTTGATCAGAGGTTGAGTCGCAGGAGTCTTGCATTCATCTTCGCTTCGGCGAGGCGGCGTTTGCGTGCCTTGTTCTCTGCTGCCTTCGATTCGGCTCCCGACAGAATCAGCATCATCGGGATGATGTTGGCTGCAACGATGGCTGCGAAGACAGCGGCGGCTTTCATGCCAGACTCCTGGCGAGAGGGTACACCCTTCGGGGTGAAGGTGAGAACCGCAGGGAGAAGCTTGATCGTAGATGTGGGCGGCCGGCCCACGATCAGCTTTTCGGATCGGGCTCCGGCAGGGGTTCGTTCCAGAAGTCAGGATGGAGCTTCAACTCTGTCTCGTTGGCATCCTGAGCCGTGCGCAGGTTGGTGGATGCAAGCTGCAGAGCATAGAGGAGCAGACCTGCGCGCCGCGCGTCGATGTCGTTGGCGGCGATGCGGGCCATGACTTCGCCGAGCGACTCCAGGATGGCGTTGGGGCTGGTGGGTGTAAAGAGGGAGAAGGTGCTGCGGCGGGCGAATCGGTCTTGC
>DASTSJ010000279.1:0-4060 GCA_035760765.1 Edaphobacter sp.
CGAGGAGGTAGCTGCCGAGACGCTTGAAGAAGTTGAGCCCAGGCTGCAGAAGTCCCTCATCCAGTCCCTCGATTCCGAGCAGGTTGCCGGGATCGTCGAGGAGATGGATCCGGGCGCAGCTGCTGACCTGCTGGCTGAACTGCCGGAAGAGAAGTCCGAGGCGATCCTGGAAGAGATGGATCCCGAGGAGCGTCAGGAGGTCGAAGAGCTGCTCGAGTTTTCGCAGGACTCAGCCGCTGGCCGAATGACGACCGAATACATCGCTCTTCCTGCCGCGGCAACGGTTGGGGATGTGCAGGCTGCACTTCGTCATTTTGAAGGCGATATCGACCTGATCACAGACATCTACCTGCTGGACGAGGGCGGGCGGGTGCTTTCGGTGGTGCCAATCGTTCAGGTTCTTCTGGGACAGCCCGAGAGTATGCTGGCAGAACTTCCCCATGCTCATCTCGTCACCTGTCATGTCGAGACCAACGGACGTAAGGTGGCTGAGCTCTTCGATAAGTACAACCTGCGCGCTCTGCCGGTGATAGATATCGACCAGAAGCTGGTTGGAGTCGTGCACGCCGAACAGGTCATCTCGTTGTTGCGGAACCAGTAGATCTCGCCTGCCATCCTTCATAATGGAAGAGGAATGAAGATCCTCTACGCTGGAAGCCTGTCTCCGAACGACTCCGCGCTTTACCGCCTATGGGCCCTCGAACGTTTAGGACATCAGGTGATTCCTCTGGATTCCATTCCTTACGCGCCGTCGAATCTCAAGCTTCGCGCTCTCGTCTTTCGACTGGTGATGGGGCCCCATGTTGATCGCCTGAACCGCGACATTCTGGAGATCGCAGAACGCGAACGGCCCGATGTGCTATGGGCCGACAAACTGCTGTGGATGAAGCCGAAGACGATCGATCGCCTTCAGTCGCTGGGCGTCACCACCGTGAGCTACATGATCGACAATGCTTTTGGCCCGCGGCAGGATCCAGGCTGGCGCCTCTACATGAAGGCGATCCCGCACTATGACCTCCATGTCGTACAGCGCGACAAAAACATCGAGGACTATCGTTCGCGTGGTGCCCGTGACGTCATCAAGATCCAAACGGCCTATGAGCCGACGCTGCACTTTCCTCCTCCGGAGGGCTGGTCGGATCGTAATCGAAACCGCGATGTGTCCTTCCTGGGGACTCCCTACGACAATCGCGCTGCTGTCCTGTCGAACCTGTCGGAGGAATTCAACGTGGTGATCTCCGGCTCGCCAAGGCACTGGGGGCGTGCGCTGACACCGGAGCAGTTCGCAAAGCTCTATCGCGAAGGCGAGCTTTATCGCGATCAGTACCGGGAAGCCATCTGGCGCTCGAAGATCAATCTCAGCTTCATTACGCACTCCAATCAGGACGAGTTCGTCCACAAGAGCTTCGAGATTGCCGGCTGCGGCGGCTTTCTTCTGGCTGAGCGCTCGCAAGGCCACCTTGATCGGTTTGTCGAAGGGGAGGAAGCGGTCTTCTTCACCGGGTACGAAGAACTAGTCGAGAAGATCCGGCGCTATCTGCCGGACGAGGCAGCGAGGAGCCGCATTGCGGCTGCCGGACATCGCCGGGCAGAGCGCGATGGCTACCACAACGACCGCCAGGTCGGTCTGATTGTGGAGCGAATCCAACAGCTCGCCGCGGGCACAGGCCCGGCTAAGCCTCGCCGCTGAAGTGCTGTGCGGGGAAGGTCACCGACAGGCTATACTTGTGTTATGTCCATCGTTCGCAACGCTGCTGCCATCGTCAAGGGAATGAGTGTCACGCTGAAGGAGGCTTTTCAGCCCACCGAGGTTGAGAACTATCCTGACGGTAAAGGGCCGATGCGAGGGGCGAAGTTTCAGGAACGCTTCCGCGGCAAGCACCAGTTGCAGCGCGATGAGAATGGCCTGGAGAAGTGCGTAGCCTGCTTCCTGTGTGCCGCTGCATGTCCTTCGAACTGCATCTACATCGAGGCGGCGGACAACACCAAGGAAACTCGAATTTCAAGCTCGGAGCGCTACGCCAAGGTCTACAACATCGACTACAACCGTTGCATCTTCTGCGGTTATTGTGTCGAGGCTTGCCCGACGGACGCCATCACCCACGGCCACGGTTTTGAGCTGGCCTCACTGAACGCAACGACCCTGGTGATGCGAAAGGAAGACCTGCTGGTGCCCACGCCTGCTCTTCCTGATGTTGTGCAGTCCGACGTGGACAAGGCCGAGATTCTGGCCTGATCGAAATACGCGAAAGAGATACGACTCCGGCCGGCGGTATCTCCACGAGCGGCGATTTGCATCGTGCGGAGCCGGTGAGACGTCCTATGAAGATGACCGAAAGTAAGTCACATCCCCTCAAGAAGATTCTTGAAAGTCGTATTGCCATCATCGATGGAGCGATGGGGACGACCATCCGTACCTACGGCATGACCGAGGCGGATATTCGGGGCGAGCGGTTCAAAGACTCCAGAAAAGATCTCCTGAACAACGGCGACCTGTTTTCGCTGACCCAGCCGGAGATGATCGGTGACATTCATCGTCGGTTCCTCGAGGCCGGAGCGGACATCATCGAGACCAACACCTTCGGCGCAACCAGCATCTCGCAGAGCGAGTTCTTCGTGGACGATCCGAGGGAGCACGGCGGCAGGAAGAATCCGGAGTTCTATCAGAAGATCATCGATGACAAGTTCTTAGCCGATCTTGCATGGGAGATCAACGAGCAGTCCGCCCGGCAGTGCAGGGAATGGGCCGACCGTATTGGTAACGCTACAGGACGCCAGCGGTTTGTCGCCGGCGCGATAGGCCCATTGACCGTTTCGCTTTCAAACTCCCCGGATGCGGACGACCCGGGATTTCGTGTTGTGACTTTCGACCAGGTGAAGACCGCATACGCTCAGCAGGTCCGTGCGCTTATCGCGGGAGGCTCAGACCTCCTGCTGGTGGAGACGATCTTCGATTCACTCAATGCAAAGGCAGCTCTGGTCGCGATCCGAGAGGTCTTCGACGAGAACGGCAAGGAGCTTCCCGTCATGATCTCCGCCGCCGTGGGGCGCGGAGGCGAGACAATGATCTCCGCGCAGACGATCGAGGCGTTCTGGACGGCGGTAGAACATGTGAAGCCTCTCTCCGTCGGCCTCAACTGCTCTCTCGGTCCGGACCTGATGTATCCCTTCCTCGAGGAGTTGTCCGGAAAGGCTTCCGTTGCAGTCTCTGCGTATCCGAATGCAGGGTTGCCGAACCCGCTGTCGCCGACAGGCTTCGACCTGGAGCCCGAAGACATGGCCCGCTTCCTTGGCGACTTCGCTCGTGGCGGCCTGATCAACATTGCGGGCGGTTGCTGCGGGAACACTCCGGAGCACATTGCTGCCATTGCAAAGGCGCTCGAGGGCAAAGCTCCGAGGCCCTTGCGTGCGCCCAGGGTAGAGGTCGCCGCGTGAGCCTGCAGGAAAACGACTCCACGAGAGTCGAGATAAAGCCTTTGCGTCTTTCGGGATCTCAGCCCTTCACCCAGCAGCAGGGTGTGTTCATCATCATCGGAGAGCGCACCAACGTAGCTGGCTCGCCCAAGTTTGCGCGGCTGATCAAAGAGGGCAAGTACGAAGAGGCCGTCAGCATTGCTCGCCAGCAGGTGGAGAATGGCGCCAACGTGCTCGACATCTGCATGGATGAGGGCATGATCGACGGCGTGGCCGCGATGACTCGCTTCCTGCAGTTACTCGCGAGTGAGCCTGAGGTCGCCAAGGTCCCTTTCATGGTGGACTCCTCCAAGTGGGAGGTTATCCAGGCGGGGCTCAAATGCCTGCAGGGCAAGGGAATCGTCAACTCCATCTCGCTCAAAGAAGGCGAGGAGAAGTTCCGCCAGCAGGCTCGCACCATCCTGAAGTACGGCGCAGCAGTTGTGGTGATGGCCTTCGACGAGCAAGGCCAGGCTGCGACCTACGAAGACAAGATTCGCATCTGCGAGCGCGCCTACAGGATGCTGGTGGATCAGATTGGTTTCCCCCCGCAGGACATCATCTTCGACCCCAACGTCCTGACCGTCGCGACCGGAATCGAAGAACA
>DASTSJ010000280.1:0-4268 GCA_035760765.1 Edaphobacter sp.
GAGTTGTGGTGGCGT
Source organism: Edaphobacter sp. (assembly GCA_035760765.1). Lineage (GTDB taxonomy): Bacteria > Acidobacteriota > Terriglobia > Terriglobales > Acidobacteriaceae > Edaphobacter. The sequence continues at coordinate 16 of DASTSJ010000280.1, forward strand.
ATCAGGATCCTGGTCGTTAGCCGCGGTTCGCGCTCTCGCGCGAATGGCCCACCTTCGGCGCGAGGAGACCGCGCCGAAGATGGGGCACCCAGAGGGGCAGGATCGCAGATTTTCCGCGTAGGAGAAGGCGAGGTTGGTGCTGGCGGGAGCGGCGGAGTGATGCGCAAAAAGGAAACGGCTGAGATCGTTGGATCTCAGCCGTCGAAGCGTGTCTATGAGGTTGACTGGTGCTTAGCGATGTCCGCCGCCGTGGAAGCCGCCACCGCCGCCACCACCGTGGAATCCTCCGCCACCACCACCGCCGTGGAATCCTCCTCCGCCACCGAAGCCACCACCGCCGAAGCCGCCACGAGGACTGCCACCACCGAAGCCGCCACGAGGACTGCCACCGCCGAAGCCGCCACGCGAGCCACCGAAGTTACCGGCGTTTCCGTGAAATCCTCCGGAGTTGCCGTAGCTGGGCTGTGACTGCGGTGCAGAGAATCCGCCGCGGTTGCCGAAGCCCTCGTTGCCGCGATAGGCCATGGTCTGGCGCTGGTCACCGAAGCTGCCACGATTTCCGAAGCTGCGGTCGCCGCGGTTGGCAAAGCCCTGGTTGCCAGGTCCGATGTCGCGTTGCGTGCCGGTTGCGCCGCGGAAGTTGCTGCGATCCATTGGCTGACGCATGTCGCGGCCCATGTTCTGACGTTCGCCGTTGTTGAAGTTTCCAAAACCGCGCCCGGTAGAGACGTTCGTCACGCCACCGTGGTTTCCGTAGCCGTTCCGCGTTCCCTGAGCGAAGTTGTTACCGCGATTGTTGTAGTACGAGCCGCGGTTTCCGTCGAAGTCGCGTCCGCGATGGATCCAGCTGGATCCTCCGGGGCGTCCGTCAAAGTGTCCGGCATACGGATGGTTGTAGACGTAGCCTCCGTGCCAGCCAGGATGGAAGTTGTTATAGCAGCGGTTGTACCAGAAGTGTCCGCCGTTCCAGTAGCCTCCATAGAAGCCCACGCCGAAGTATCCGAAGCCGTAGTTGATGCCACCGTAGTAGCCGATGGTGGGACCCCAGTAGCCAGCGTTCCAGAAGTATCCGGCAGGACCGTAGCCCCAGTAGCCGGGAGTCCAGAGGGCACCGACATACGGAGGAAGAACCCAGGCACCTTCGACCCACTCGTAGCCCTCACCGGTCCAGGCCCAATAGCCAGGGGTCCAGATATAGCCGTCACCGGGCATCGGGGGTTGTGCGTATACGGGAATAGGAGGGGGAGCGATTCCCACTGAGACAAAGACATGTGCCTGCGCCGGGGCCGGAGCGAGGAAGGCCACTCCAGTCAGGACAGCAGCTCCAAAGATGGTTGCGCCGAAGACGTTGCGGAGTTTACGGGAGAGGTTCATTGCCTACCTTCGCCGGAGATCCTTCGTTATGCCCGAGCTTGCTGGGTTTCGCGGATGACCAGCTGAGGTTCCTGCCCGCTTTGTCATGCGGATCAGGCACTCAGCCTATTAGAACCCGAATCGACGGGTTTTGTTGCAAAGGAATGAATCAAGATTCATTCGCTGATTTTGGGGCTTTTATTTTGTATAGTTTGCGGCGATGTGGCGGTGCTTGCGCGCACCAGATTGGGGGCTCCCGGGTGAAGGAGGCCTTCCGCGAAGTGTTGAATTCGCGCGATCTTCCTGCCCACGAAGCGACCCGGGCTGCTGCTGTAGAGTGGGGATATGCCGGTTACAAACGCGCCTTCTGCCCCTCTTTTATTTGCCCGATCGCTTCGCATTCATTTCATCGGAATTGGCGGAATCGGGATGAGTGGAATCGCGGAGATTCTGCTGACGATGGGGTACACGGTCTCAGGGAGCGACCTGCGGAGATCGGCTGTGACGGAACGGCTGGTGGGGATGGGTGCGCGGGTCTTCGAGGGCCATGCTGCGGCGAATGCTGCGGGAAGCGATGTGGTGGTAACGAGCTCGGCGGTGAGCCCGACGAATCCTGAGGTGCTCGAGGCGCGATCAAGGAAGGTTCCGGTAATCCAGCGGGCGGAGATGCTGGCGGAGCTGATGCGGCTGAAGTATGGGATTGCTGTGGCCGGGATGCACGGCAAGACGACGACGACCAGCATGGTGGCGTCGGTGCTGGCGGCCGGGGGACTGGATCCGACGGTGGTCGTCGGCGGACGAGTTAATGCGCTGGGATCGAATGCGCGGCTGGGGAACTCGCAGTACCTGGTGGCGGAGGCGGATGAGAGCGATCGGTCATTTCTGAAGCTGTCGCCGGTGCTGGCGGTCGTCACGAATCTGGACCGCGAGCATATGGACTGCTATCGCGATATGGCGGACGTCGAGGCCGCGTTTGTGGAGTTCATGGACCGTGTGCCGTTCTATGGAGCGTCCGTGGCGTGCGTGGATAATCCGCTGCTGCGCATGGTGCTAGCGCGGGTGCGGCGTCGGCTCTTCACCTATGGGGAGAGTGCGGATGCGGACTTTCGGGTGCGAGTGCTGGAGCGGAACGGAGAATGCCTGGCACGGTTTGAGCTTAACTACGGCGGGGTTGCGATGGGACCCTTCACGCTGCATGTGCCGGGACGGCACAACGTGTTGAATGCGGCGGCAGCCGTGGCGATCGGGGTGCAACTGGGCGTCGCTCCGGAGCAGATTGTGGCAGGGCTGGATAGTTTTCGTGGAGTGGACCGGCGCTTCCAGGTGAAGGGGACGGTTCGTGGAGTGACCGTCGTTGATGATTACGGGCATCATCCGACGGAGATCGTGGCGACGTTGCAGGCGGCGAAGGACTGCGGATATGGGCGGGTGCTGGTGCTGTTCCAGCCGCATCGCTACACGCGGACTCGAGACCTGATGGATGAGTTCATCGCGTCCTTTGGCGACGCGGATCGGGTGGAGGTTCTGGATATCTATGCAGCCAGCGAGGAGCCGATTGCGGGCGTAGACGCGAAGAGGCTGGTCGAGTCGATCGGGCGCACGGAGGTGACGTATGCGGCCTCGGTCGAGGCGGGAGTCGAAGCTCTGGTGCGGGAAGCGCGCGAAGGCGATGTGATTCTAACGCTGGGCGCGGGCAATGTTTCGCAGGCCGCAGGGGCGATTCTGGAGAGGCTGGGGCCGACTGAATCTGTGGCGTCCTGAGGCACGCGCCTTTATACAGGCCAGCAAACCGCAGATCCTTCGACTGCGCCTCTCTCGATAAAGCTACGAGATGCTTCGCTCAGGATGACACCTTTGTGGGGTTGTCGGGTCCACTTGCAGGAACCCAGAAGCGTGGAGACGGCTCGTAGGGACGCGGAGCATACCAGAAATGTGGGAGTGACTGCAGAGGTGCGTTCCTGAAAGGGTACAGGAGGTAAGTTGGCCTCTGGCCGGGCGCATCTACCGGGATATAGTCAGAATGGCAACTCTCCTGGTCCTGCTGACATGGTTACGGTGCTGGAATTTTGGCCGAAGAGTAAGCCGAGGCTGCCGGTTTTATGGAACAACAGGTTTGCCGCCTGAGAGGATGATGGCTCGCGAGTTTACAGAGTATGAGGACGAGTTAGACGACGACGGCATCCGGGGTCGGAGGCGGCAGGGCGGAGTACGCCTCAAGCTTCGCGGAGGCATCCCGCGCTCTCGCGGCGGTAAGATTGCGGCTGCTCTGATGATCCTTGTACTGGCGGGACTGGGCGCAGCGGGTGCGATGGTGGCGCGCAATGCTGTACTGCATGATGAACGGTTCATGATTCCGTCGGCTTCCGCGATTGAGACAGAAGGCAACCAGCATGTCGCTCGGGGCGAACTGGTGAGCCTCTTTGGTGAAGACATCGAACGCAATATCTTTCGTGTCCCCTTGGCGCAGCGCAAGGCGCAGCTCGAAGAGCTTCCCTGGGTACAGCGTGCGACAGTGATGCGGCTGCTGCCGAACCATATTCGGATTTCGGTGACGGAGCGTACTCCGGTGGCGTTCGTCCGGCAGGAAAACCATATTGGCCTGGTGGATGCGAATGGGGTCCTGTTGGAGATGCCGACCGAGACGCAGGCGAAGTCGCACTACTCGTTTCCGGTAGTGACGGGAATTGAGGAGAAGGATCCGCTGTCGCTGCGGGCTGCTCGCATGAAGCTGTATCAGCGCTTCACGGGTGATCTGAATGGAGAGGGCGGAGCGGTCTCGGAGAAGCTGAGCGAGGTGGACCTGTCGAACCCGGAAGATGTTCGCGCGGTGGTACAGGATAAGGGCGGCGAGGTGCTGGTGCACTTTGGGCAGGACAGCTTTCTGGATCGCTATAAGAAAT
>DASTSJ010000281.1:0-2284 GCA_035760765.1 Edaphobacter sp.
GTTCCCGGAGAAGATTCGCATCCTCGTGGAGCACATGATCCTTTCGCACCATGGAAAGTACGAGTTCGGTTCACCCAAGCTGCCGATGACACCCGAGGCGCTCCTGCTTAATACGCTGGACGATCTCGAAGCCAAGATGCAGACCCTGCGGAACGCCTTCGCCAATGCCGCCGCGCAGGGCAGGGGAGTGGGTGAAGTAACCGACTGGGTCCGCTCGATGGAGCGGCCTCTCTTTAATTCCCGCGCATACCTGAAGGATCAGGAGGGAGAAGTTCTGCAGGGAAATGACTCTCCTTCTGTCGGCGGTGAAACAACGCCGGATGAGCCCGTAATTCGCGGAGAGGCTGTAGAAGAGGAGCCGCGGGCCGTGACGGAAACGACGGTCGTAACGGAGCCGGCGGACGGTGGTCTCTTCGGCTAGCATCTCAGGCGCGCTCAAGAGGCAGTGGACACGATTGTTACAATAAGAATTCTGGGTTTCCAAGCCAGTCCGATAAGGGTTACGCAGTCCGATGCTTCGATTTTCCACAGCAGGTGAGAGCCATGGCGAGAGTCTTGTTGCCCTGGTGAGCGGTCTACCAGCCGGCGTGCCGGTCGATCAGGAGTTCATCAGTCACGAGTTATGGCGCCGCCAGCGCGGCTACGGTCGAGGCGGACGCATGCGCATCGAGCGCGACAGTGCGCACATCCTCTCAGGCGTCCGCCACGGAAAGACGATCGGTTCGCCGATTGCGATGACCATAGCTAATAATGACTGGAAAAACTGGACCGAGATCTTGCCGGTCGAGGCAGGCGATCCAGCGAAGCACAAAGCTGTGGCGTCTCCGCGACCGGGTCATGCCGACCTTGCCGGAGCTTTGAAATACAACTTCGCTGATGCTCGCTATGTGCTTGAAAGGGCGAGTGCGCGAGAATCGACCGCGCGTGTGGCTTGCGGAGCGCTGGCTAAGCTGCTCCTGCAGGAGCTTGGCGTCAACGTGCTCTCGCACGTGATCCGCGTGGGCAAGGCGGAACTCTCCCGGCCCGCCCAGTGGGACGAGATCGTCGCCCTGTCTCAGAAGGAAGAGATTCTTCTGAATTGCGTCGATCCCGAGGACGAGGCGCGCATGAAGGCCGAGGTTGATGCCGTTCTGCGTACCGGCGACACAGTAGGTGGCGTGTTCGAGGTGGTGGTTCATGGGCTACCTCCCGGAGTCGGAACCCACGTCAACTGGGACGAGCGTCTGGATGGTCTGCTGGCGCAGGCGGTGATGAGCCTGCAGGCGGTCAAGGCAGTGGAGATTGGCCGTGGCGTCACTGCTGCGGAATCTCTCGGTTCGACCGTGCATGACGCCATCGGGTACGAGGGCAGTGATGAACGGTTCACGAAGTTCTCCCGCGAGCACAATAACGCTGGCGGAATCGAGGGCGGCATCTCAAACGGTGAGGACGTTGTGGTGCGCGGGTATCTGAAGCCCATCTCGACTCTGCGCCGTCCGTTGGGGAGCGTGAGCTTTGAGACGCGCGAGCCGGTGAAAGCTGCCTACGAGCGTTCCGATGTTTGTGTCGTGCCGGCGGCTGGAGTGGCCTCAGAGTCCATGGTGGCGCTGACAGTGGCGCGCTTGGTGCTGGAGAAGTTCGGAGGCGACTCAGTCGAAGAGCTGCAGCGCAATTACAAAGGCTATCTTGAGCAGATAAGAGCGTACTAACGTGGCAAAGAAGATCAAAATCCATGAGATCGTGAAGTACCCCGATCCTGTGCTGGCGAAGCGCGGCGAGGATGTCACCGAGTTCGGGGAAGACCTGAAGACGCTGGTCGAGGAAATGTTCGAGTCCATGTACGCCGCTCATGGCATCGGCCTGGCTGCCCCGCAGATCGGGCTCTCCAAACGCCTCACGGTCATCGATGTTAATTTTAAGAAAGATCCGGCGGACAAGCTCGTCCTCGTGAACCCCGAGATCATCGAGCGCGAAGGAAAGCAGTTCGAGGAAGAAGGCTGCCTTTCGTTGCCGGAGATTCGTGAAAAAGTCACTCGAGCGGCAAAGGTGAAGGTGCGCGCCCAGAACGTTGAGGGCGAGTGGTTCGAAGTCGAGGGCGAGGAGTTGCTCGCACGTGCCTTCCAGCACGAGATCGATCATCTTGACGGTGTCCTCTTCATCGACCGGCTGAGCCGCCTGAAGAGGGATCTTATTCACCGCAAGATCAAGAAGATGCAGAAGAACGGCGAGTGGTAGAGGGCGGTCCGCGCGGAGTAGAACAGAAGCAGATAGCATAGAGGCGAGATGAGACTCGTTTTCTGTGGAA
>DASTSJ010000282.1:0-4343 GCA_035760765.1 Edaphobacter sp.
GTTGCTTTGGTTCTCTGCGGCGCGGGTACATCCCGCGCCGCGAACATGCCTGCGGGTCCGGCAGGAGATGCGTTTTACGTGCCGCCTTCGCCGCTGCCTGCAGGTGGTGCCGGAACCGTGATCTGGACGCGGCCGTTAAGCGGCACAATGGCATTGCCTGCTGCGTCCACGAACACCCTGGTCCTGTACAAGTCTGTTGATCCCAAAGGTAGGCCGATTGCGGTCTCGGGAACGATCTCGGTTCCGAAGGGCAAGGCTCCGAAGGATGGGTGGCCCGTGATTACCTGGACGCATGGAACGACGGGACTGGCGGCGATCTGCGGGCCTTCGCGCGATACGGCCGACGGCCCGGAGCATCCCTACATTCAGGACATTCAGAAGCTGTTGAACCGGTTTGTCGCGAGCGGCTATGCGGTGGTAGCGACGGACTACGAAGGCCTGGGCGTGCCCGGCTTCCATCCGTTTCTGCAGGGCGTTCCGAACGGTAGAAACGCGCTGGATATGATTCGCGCTGCCCGGCAGGTAGATCCCAGCCTGGGCAAACGCTATGCAGTGATGGGCCACTCGCAGGGTGGCCAGACGGACCTGTTTACTGCGATGCAGGGACCCGTGTACGCGCCGGAGCTGACGCTCGTGGGCGATGCTGCCTTCGCTCCTGCTTCAAATATTGCTACTCGCCTGAATGCAATCATCGGTTCGAACAAGGTGGAGATCGGGCTGCCGTACCTGCTGTACGTACTGCAGTCGTATGCGAAGTACAACCCGCAGATCGATTTAAAACGCATCCTGACACCGCAGGCGATTGAGCATCTTCCGGACCTGATGGTGGGCTGTATGACGCATGCGCTGACGACCGGATACTGGTCGACGGCGATCGCGAAGGACCAGTTTCTACCGAAGCCTGAGCTGGGACCGTTTCTAGCGGTGGCTGCCAAAAACGAACCGGCGCTGATCAAGATCCCCGTACCGACGATGATTCTGCAGGGCGGCAAGGACGTGACGGTGCGGCCTGTGGATACGGATGCCTCTGTCCGGAAGCTGTGCGCGAACGGCAATGTGGTCGAGTACAAGGTCTATCCGGCGTTCGATCACAACGGATCGATGGTGGCAGGAGCAAATGATGCGCAGCAGTGGCTGAATGCGCGGTTTGCAGGAAAGCCGGCGAGTGAGAACTGCTCGGCGTTGCCTTCGGCTGCGCCTTCTCATCACTGACATTGGTTGGTAACGAAGCCGAATAACACCTTGGTGGTGGAGCTCATCGTTCGGGGTCTATGCTTGAGTGTCAGAGCGTAGGCTCCGGACGAGAGGCTTTTATGAGGTGCTGGATTCGCCGGGTATTGGTGGTGGGAGCGTTCGCTGCGGTGGTGTGGGGCGGACAAGCCAATGCAGAGCAGGCGATGTGTCATGGCGCGGGTGCAAGCGGAGCGCCGATTCCGCCGGAGCAGTTGCCGGCGCCGTTGAAGATGACGGGTATCGGCAACAGCTCGATGAAGATTACGACGACGAGCGCGGAGGCGCAGGCGTGGTTTAACCAGGGGCTGAATCTGCTGCACGACTTCTGGGACTATGAGGCGGCGCGCGCCTTTGAGCAGGCAGTGCGAACGGACCCGAAGTGCGCGATGTGCTATTGGGGGCTGTACCAGGCAGAGGTCTTTCGCAGCGCGGATGTTCCTGCGGGGCAGCTGGCGCTGGCCCGAGCCGTGGAGTTGAAGAAGCACACGAGCAAGGCAGAGCGGCTCTACATCGAAGCGGCGGTGATCGAGCACAAGTCAGCTCTTGAAGAGCTGCATCCGAAGAGCGGGAAGAGCAAGCCACCTTCGCATCAAGGATCGCCATCGCAGCATGTGGACTCCGCGGAGACGAAGGTCTATCGGAAGCTGGTTGCACTGAAACCGAACGATGTGCAGTCGAGGATCTTTCTTGCGGGGTCGCTGCGTGACGGCTTCGACGAGAAGGGCGAGCCGCGGGATGGTACGGCGGAGGAGCAGAGGATTCTGCAGTCGATCCTGAGGGAGCACCCGGAGGATACGGCAGCGAATCACTACTGGATTCACGCGGTCGAGCCGGGAAATCATCCCGAGCTGGCGCTTGAGAGCGCGAAGAAGCTCGGAGAGTTGACGCCAGCTTCGGGCCATATGGTGCATATGCCGGGGCACATCTTCTATAGGACTGGAGATTATGAGTCGGCCCGCGAGTCGTTTCTGGCCTCGATGCACGTGGACGAGGCGTATATGCGGACGCAGAAGGTGAGCGTAGCGAATGACTGGAACTATGTTCACAACCTGATGTACCTGATTGCCGATGAGATGGAGGCTGGTAGATTCCGCGAGGCGATGCAGACTTCGGAGAAGCTGAAGGATGCTCGCGGAGATGTGGGTCCAACGTTGTACCGGCAGACGCCGCGTGATGGGCTGTCGAGGATCAGCGTGGAGCTTCCGGTACTGCTGCGCGCAGGCGCATGGACGAGTGCGGCGGAGAGGCTGGAGCGAGGCGGGCAGGATGCTTCGTTGAAGAATCTGGAAGAGCTACGAACCTCGATGCTCGCGTATGTACGGGGCATGGAGGCACTGGAACGCGGCGATCTGAAGACTGCCAACGCGAAGAGCGATGCCCTGGACGCGGCAGTGAAGCAGAAGCCCAGCGCTGCGGACGAGATGCCCGGGATGCTGGGGATGTCGATGTCGAAGGATGCAATGGCAAAGCCGGTCTACAGCTATCTGGATGTGGCCGCGATGGAGTTGCGGGCGAGCGTTCTGCTGGCGGAGGGACGTGGGGAGGATTCGGCGAGCATGTTCACCAAGGCTGCCGATGCGGAGCGGGAGCTGGGATATCGCGAGCCTCCGTTCTACATTCGTCCCGTTGAGGAGGCACGCGGGGACGCGCTGCTGCGCGCCAAGCGGTTCGACGAGGCGAAGCAGGCTTTTGAGGGTGCGCTGAAGCAGCGGCCAGAGTCAGGCTTTGCGCTGTACGGGCTGGCGCAGGCAGATGCAGGAGCAAAACGCACGGTCGAGGCGACGAGAGATTATGCGCGGCTGCTGCGCGCGTGGGCGAACGCAGATACGGATCTTCCGCAGCTGCAGGCCGCGCGCGCGTGGATGGCCGGGCAGGCGGCGGACGGAGAGTGACTCCACCAAAAGGTGGAGAAAAAGATGGGTCATTGTGGCCATGACGAGACGTTGTAGAGGACCTATAACAGTATTCGCATGATGTAACGCTCTCCGGAGGCGCCCTGGGCGCCTCAATTTTTGGTGTTTGAAACAGGGGAGGCGCGAGGTTCTTCGGTCTTGCAGAGGCATTCCTTGAGTTCTTCGCCTCCGCAGCCGAACCGCAGATCCTTCGACTGCGCGCTTTGCGCTTCGGTCAGGATGACACCTCTTTAACGGTTTTGCTCTTCTCCCTTTTTCTGTCTCTTTCCTTATTTTTCTCTCTATCTCTCTGAATTCGCTCGCAGCCGCGGCAGAGTCCCGCGATCTCAATCTCGGGTGGGATCACAAGTTTGTTTTGGGAGAGGCGGCGGGGAGGTATTTGCGGGCGCGAGGTGGGGTGGAGAAAGAACTCCATCTTCCGGTTGAAGACGCCGGGTATAGAGCTTCTCTACAGTGAATCGCTCGGGACATATGAATCATTTCCGTTCAGCGGCCCCAGGTTCGCCTGGGCTGTCTTTTGCGAGGAGACCGTGATGAGAAGACAAAACAGATGGATGTTCGGAGCCGGAGCATTGCTGCTGGCTACAGTTTTTGGAGGACAGAAGCTTGCGGCGCAGGGATGCGTTGCGGCGCACTCGAATCAGCGCTCGATGGATGAGCTGGTGAGGGCGTGGGATGGCGGCACGAAGTATGGATGGTCCATCCATAACCTGACTGTGGATATCGGCTATCGCTTCTTCAACTCGAACAAGTACTTCGTTGGAGATAAGGAGATTGCCAGACCAAATGCGGTTCGCAACCACCAGAACATCTTCGATGTCGGGGTTGAGTACAGGTTTACACCGCAGTGGAGCTTTATAGCGGATGTCCCGGTCTTTGATGGCACGCGCAACCAGATCTATCCGCCTGTAGGAGTGTTTCAGGTGAGCGGGATCGGGGATATCACGCTGGGCGCACAGCGATGGATCTTTCGGCCGCCAACGGAGTTCGGAGGGGATGTGGCGGTGAGCGCATCGGTGAAGATACCGACGGGCATTAGCAATGCTACAGGGTCTGCACTTTACAAAGGTCAGACCGTGAAAGCGACGGCCGACCAGTCGCTGCAGCCGGGCGACGGAGGCTGGGGCTTTGTGTTGGCCGCCCAGGGCTATAAGTCGCTTTGGCAGAAGGCGGACCTGTACGGGCAGGCGCAGTATC
>DASTSJ010000283.1:0-6371 GCA_035760765.1 Edaphobacter sp.
GCCTCCCGAACATCCGCTGCAGAAGCAAATCGTGCTGCCGGCTGCTTTTCCAGGCAGCGCAGGATCACGCTTTCAAGCTCGACCGGAAGCGTCGGATTGACCTCTCGAAGCGCAGGCGGATCCGCAAACTGCGTCGCTCGGATCGTTTGAAAATCCGGAGCGTCCGGGCGATGGAACGGATGGCGTCCTGTCGCCAGTTCATACAAAATCAGTCCCAATGCAAAGATGTCCGACTGCACGGAGGACTGCCCGGTCACAAACTGCTCCGGGGCCATGTAGGCGATCGGTCCTCCCCGGGCCGTGTAGGTCGCTCCCAGCGGAGGCAACGCCCTCGGATCGGATGGTCCGGATGGATCGAAATCGGTCTGATCGAGCGAGAGCCGCCGCGCCAGGCCGAAGTCCAGAATCTTGATGAGACCGCCGTCCGTCAGCATGACGTTTGCTGGCTTCAGATCACGGTGAAAGATCCCGAGGGAATGCGCCGCGGAAAGACCGTCTGAAATCTGGATTCCGGCAGACAGGACCAACTGCAGGCTGGACGCGCCTTCCAGGATGATCTTATCGAGCGATTTGCCGGGGATGAACTGCATCACGATGTAAGCTTCTTCGGGTTCACCCTGCTCTGCCGGCGTCTCGCCCACTTCGTAGATTGCGCAGACGTTAGGATGATCGATGGCCGAGGCTAGCCTGGCCTCGCGAAGCTGTGTCGCCCGCATCTGCTCAATGGTGAGGTTTCCTCGCCGTAGCAGCTTAATGACAACGGGCCGCTGGAGAAGCGTATCGTTGGCCAGAAACACAACGCCGCTGCCACCCGCGCCAATCTTGCGGATGAGCTCGTACTGCCGGATAATGCGCCGCTTCATATCCTTATTATCGCAAGCGAACGCGTAGGAAAAGCCTGAACGCTGGAAGAACTCGTAGGACTCGTTCCTGTATTTCTCGAATCGGAACGGTCAACGCCGCTCGCGGACTATAACTTTTTCCTCTCCCATGGTCGTGGATTCACAGGATCGTCATGCCATCTCTGGCGTCGGCCAACCAGGTACATCGTCAGGCCGAAGACGAACATGATCAGGCCCCAGATGAGGTTCAGATTAATGTCGAGTGAACGGGTGTAGATCGCAGAATGACGCGTTATCAAACCGAAGACGGTCATAATTCCGCCGATGACCAGGAAGATAAGGCCGAGCGGGATACGGATGTCGAGTCCCATGAGTCAAGCTCCTGTAGCGAAACGAAGTTGCAGCCGCCGAACGGCCTAGGCAAAGATCAGGTTGAGAACGATCAGCATCGCCAACACACCGTAAGCCAGCGTGGACGGCTTCTGGTACCACTCCAGATGGTGCTCGACCGGTTTGGGAGTGAGAGAGTAGACCAGCCCCACAAGCTCCTGCTCTTCTCGTGGCCGGGTGAGCAGGCTCACCACCGCCGTCACCAACAGATTAACCGTGAAGGCGAAGATCGCGGTCCAGAAGTTTTGCGCCATATCACTTGGATAGTGGTGGACGACAGTGATCCAGCCGCCGTGGATGCCAGGCGCAGCACCGATCGGCAAAGTAAGTCCGTGATGAGCCAACGCTGCCACCGTTCCGGCGATCAACCCCGTGAAGGCGGCATGGCCGGTCGTACGCTTCCAGAACATTCCGAGAAGGAAGGTCGCAAACAAGGGAGCATTCACAAAGGAAAACACCAGCTGCAACGCATCCATGATGTTGTTGAAGCTGGTTGCGGCGTAGGCAGCGGCGATCGAAAGCAGGATCCCGCCTATGGTTGCCATCCTGCCCATCCAGAGATAGTGGGCGTCGGAGGCCTTCTTATTGATGTACGCCTGGTAAATATCGTAGGTCCAAACCGTGTTGAAGGCCGTGACATTGCCTGCCATACCAGACATGAAGCTTGCCAGCAGCGCCGTCAGCCCAAGGCCAAGAATTCCCGTCGGAAAATAGTTCAGAAGCAGGACCGGGATGGCGAGGTCATAGTTATAGACCGGCTGCCCGCTGCTATCGAGCACCGGCTTTCCGTTCAGCGGGTCCGTCTTAAGAGGTACGATTCCGTGGGGATGCTCGTCGACCAGCGCCGTCTGGGTTCCAGCAGCCTGGGCGGTCCGATTGGCAGCCGAAGCACTCATGGTCTGCGGAGCTCCCAGGGCGTTTGGAGCAGACTTCATGAGCTTTGGGGTCACGCTGACGGCGATCAGTCCCGGAAGAATGACCAGGAACGGGAAGAACATCTTGGGAATCGCCGCGATCAGCGGCACGCGCCGTGCAGATACCTCGGAGTCTGCAGCCATGGCACGCTGAATGACCAGGAAGTCCGTGCACCAGTAGCCAAAGCTGAGGACAAAGCCCAGGCCCATGGACAGCCCGATCCACTCCACTCCAAGGGTGTTGGTGCTGGCATGCGTCATGCCGCGCCAGGAGTGTGTCATCGAGACGGGAAGCGTGTGCTTGATACCTTGCCACCCGCCAACATTACGAAGACCGATCCATACCAGCGGAGCAAAGCCCGCCACGATCAAAAAGAACTGCAGTACCTCGTTGTAGATTGCGCTCGTAAGGCCGCCAAGAAAGATGTAGGCAAGAACGATGATGGCGGAGAGAAATACCGAGACATGGAAGATGTACTGGTCCGGGATGATCCCGTGAAAGAGTCCCAGTGTCTGGATCAGCAGCGCCATCGCGTACATCGAGATTCCGGAGGAGAGTACCGTCATGATGGCGAACGAGAAAGCGTTGACCGCGCGCGTCTTCTCATCGAATCGCATCCGCAGATACTCCGGGACGGAGCGTGCCTTGGATCCGTAATAGAACGGCATCATGAAGATGCCCACAAACACCATCGCCGGAATGGCGCCGATCCAATAGAAATGACTTGTGATGATGCCGTACTTTGCGCCGGACGCTCCCATGCCGATCACTTCCTGCGCACCCAGATTTGCGGAGATGAAGGCAAGTCCGCAGACCCAGGCCGGAATCGACCGTCCTGCCAGAAAGAAGTCATTCGAGGTGCGCATGTAGCGCTTGAGGGCAAATCCAATGCCGAGGACGAATACGAAGTAAACCAGCATGATCAGCCAGTCGATGATGGACAAACTCACGGCTTTCCTTTTGATTCGGCGGGGTTTCTGCTTCCGGCCAAATCTAAACCATTCCAGTGCATGCGTCCAGCAAAACCACCGGACAGCCAAGTTCGGATCTGGCGTGGTTTCACAGACAGCAGTAAGGTTATGTTCGCGAGCACTTCGCAGCAAACCCGTTGCGTGAAAAGAGCATCCACACACCTATAGAGTTCATCAGGATTTATTTTTCAGTGCCGACCTTCGCGAAATCCGTGGAATGCCGGCCACTAGACGATCTGAATCACTTTTCGCTGATCTTTTTTTCGATCTATCTTCTATCTAAAAAGCAGAATCTGGCAGGTTTTTCTCTGTCGAGTTTCTTCCCGGGGCAGTAGATGCAATCCAAGATGATTCTTCTGGTCGACGACAACGCTATTCAGGCAACGATCCGCCGAACCATCCTTGAGCGAAGCGGATATACGACAATAACGGCCCTTCAACCCTCGAGAGCCCTGGAATATCTTCAAACCGAAGATCCTTCCTCGCGCATTGATCTAGTGATTACGGATCATCTGATGCCGGAGATGAAGGGGAGTGCGTTTTCAAGAGAGGTACGTCTTCTCTGCCCGGATATGCCGATTCTCGTAATCAGCGGTTTGGAAGAAGCCATCGAAGAGTATGCCGATCTCCCTAATGTGGAGTTTCGTGTCAAACCATTGCAGCCTGAACGCCTGTTGGCTTGCGTCCGGCAGATGGTCGGAGCTCCAGAGCCGCCAGCAACACAATCCCCCCTTGCCATAGCAACCGCATGAAATCTGCGCGATAAACGCAACTCTGCCCCTGCTGCCGTTGCTCACCGGGCAACCGCCTGAGACAATGGGGAGAGGAATTCATGCGAACCCACCCCATGCCTGAGTTCGGCAGTTTTGCCCTGCTCCTCGCCCTTGTTCTAAGTGCTTACACGCTGGTTATGGGTGCCGTCGCTCTGTGGCGGTCCCGGTCGCAGTCAGGAATGACTGCCGGAGGGGATGGGTCTGGAAGGCTCGGAGAAACAGCCCGCAGAGCCGGTATCGCGAGCTTCATCGCCCTCAGTTGCTCCGCCTTCGCCTTGGTTTGGGCTGCATTTACCAACGACTACTCCGTCAGCTACATCCTGCACCACACCAACCGCGACCTGAACACGGCCTACAAGTTCTCTGCTCTGTGGAGCGGACAGGAAGGGTCCCTGCTACTTTGGGCATGGCTGCTCAGCGCCTATGGATTCGTTCTCCGGATCCGGCACAAAGTCGATGTTCGCCTTTCAGCGTTCGCATCGACCATCCTGGCGGGCATCCAGGTCTTCTTTTTGCTCCTGCTGAACTTTGCCGCGCCTCCGTTTGCCATTCAGCCCGGCCCGGTGTCGCCGGACGGCTTCGGACTCAATCCCCTGCTGCAGTATCCGGAGATGGTCATCCATCCGCCCATGCTGTACCTGGGGTATGTAGGATTCTCTGTTCCCTTCGCCTTCGCGCTGGGGGCTTTGATGATGCGGTATCCCGGCGAAAAATGGATCCACATCACCCGTCGCTGGACCATGGTGACGTGGCTGTTTCTCACCTGTGGAATCTTCCTGGGAGCTCACTGGGCCTATAGCGTTCTTGGCTGGGGAGGCTACTGGGGATGGGACCCGGTCGAAAACGCCAGCCTGATGCCGTGGCTCACCGGAACCGCCTTCCTGCACTCGGTCATGATGCAGGAAAAGCGCGGGATGATGAAGACCTGGAACGTCTGGCTCATCTTCTCGACCTTTCTGCTGACGATTCTCGGCACCCTGCTTACTCGTTCCGGAATCGTAAGCAGCGTCCATGCGTTCGCCCAGTCCTCCATCGGAAACTGGTTCTACGGCTTCATCCTCGTAGTCTTCGCGGTCTGCCTCTTCACCTTCTTCAAGCAGAAGGATCACCTCAAGAGCGAAAATCGCCTGGAGTCGCTGGTCAGCCGCGAATCGAGCTTCCTTTTCAATAACCTCATCCTGCTGACCGCATGCTTCACCGTTCTTTGGGGAACACTCTTTCCCGTTCTCAGTGAGTATGTGCAGGGTTCGAAGGTCACGGTAGGGGCTCCGTTCTACAACCGAGTCAACCTTCCCATTGGCATCTTCCTTCTTTTCCTCACCGGAATCGGTCCGCTGCTGGCCTGGCGTTCCACCTCGCTCCGATCCATTCGCCGCAACTTTGTTCTCCCGACCATCGCTATGGTCGTCACGTTCTTTGTTGTGATCGCCTGCGGCGTTCGTCCGTGGAGCGCTGGCGACGACGCCCGGGCGGAGACCTTCTCCCTGATCACCTTTACCCTGGCTGCAGGCGTCATCACGGCCATAGCAGCCGAGTTCCTGCGCGGGGCCGCCGTCGTCCGCACCCAGACTGGCAAAAATCTTGCCGCGTCGACCCTTCTGCTCGTCCGCCGGAACACGCGTCGCTACGGCGGCTACGTCGTCCACTTTGGGATCGTTGTCATGTTCATCGGGATCGCCGGCGGCGCCTTCAATCAATCGCGTGAGCAGGAGATGGGCTTCGGCGACTCCCTTTCGCTAGGCAACTACAAGCTCGTATGCCAGAGCTTCACCCAGGACACGAATCCGAACTACGACACCGAATACGCCCTGCTCGACGTTTATAAGGGATCGAAGAAGATCACCCAGCTTGCTCCTGAGCGCCGCTTCTACAACGCCAGCCAGACCACCTCAACCATGGTCGCGCTCCACTCGAACCTCGCCGAAGACCTCTATGTCATCTACGAGGGCAAGAATCCCGACACCGACAAGCCCATCATCAAGGTCTTCATCAATCCTCTGATGAACTGGATCTGGATCGGCGTTCTTATCGTCGTGCTGGGAACGTTCCTGGCGCTTGTGCCTAATCTCACCCGCGTCCCCGTTCAGGCTCGTGTGGCAGTTCCTCTGCCGGTCGAGGAGGCCGAAGTGCATCATGCTTAAGCACCTCACCATCCGTCGCTGGCTCCAGAGCGCTACTGTATGCCTGCTCCTCCTGGTGATGCTGGGAGCGGCAGACTCTGGCGCTCGCTTCGGCCGACTGGGGCACGAGATGATGTGCGTCTGCGGCTGCGGGCAGATTCTGCTGGAGTGCAATCACGTAGGCTGTCCTGATTCCGACCGCATGATTGGAGAACTCCGCCAGCAGCTTGCCTCCGGAGGCTCCGACACCGCTACGCTGAACTGGTTTGCCGCGAAATACGGCCCTACAGTGCTTGCCGCGCCTATCCGTGGCGGCTTCGACAACGTGGCCTGGATCACCCCCCTGGCAGTCTTCCTGTT
>DASTSJ010000284.1:0-5057 GCA_035760765.1 Edaphobacter sp.
TGACCTGCACGTTCTGGCATGCCTCGACGCAACGACCGCACAGGATGCACTGATCGGGGTCATACCTGTAGAAGGCGTTGGAGTGATCCTGCGGGTAGGGCTTGTGGGTGAAGGGGCGAGCCTGGTGCTTTACATCCAGCACCGCAGTTGTGTTGTGGACGGTGCAGTTCTGATTGTTGTTGTCACAGACCGTGCAGTAGAGATCGTGATTCTGAAGGATGCGGTCGAAGGCTTCCCGCTGGGCGATGTCGACTGCTGCCCCCGCTGTCACGACGTTCATGCCTGCTGTGATCTGGGTTCCGCAGGCGCGGACGAGTTGGCCGTTCACCTGGACCATGCAGGTATCGCAGCTCTCGATGGGGCCCATCTGCGGCAGATAGCAGACCTGCGGTAGGGGCTTCTCTTTCTTGTCGCTGCGGTGGTCATTGATGAGATCGATGAGAAGATCGCCGGCGCGGGCAGGCATCGATACGCCATCGAGCGTGATCTCGGTATCTGGCGTGCGGTGGCGAGGAGTATTGAGCAGAGGACGTGGGACGGCCATATTGGCTGAGATGCTACACCAAACATGCACGTTGCTGATGAAGGCGATGTTGCAGATGCACGGGAAGCGTCTGTTTTCGCATCCAAGCGGTCATGAGCAAAGGTGCGTGCGCAGATCAGGGGATTGGGCGCATCAGGATCGGGATCTCCGGCTGGCGCTACGCCGGGTGGCGCGGAGTGTTTTATCCCAAAGGTCTGCAACAGCGGCGTGAGCTGGAGTTTGCCGCCAGCCAGTTCGAGACGGTGGAGATTAATGGGACGTTCTACTCACTACAAAGGCCGGAGAGTTTTACGGAGTGGAGCGCACAGACTCCGGATGACTTTGTCTTCTCCGTGAAGGGCTCGCGGTTTATCACCCATATGCTGAAGCTGCGTGAGGTTCGTGTTCCTCTGGCAAACTTCTTCGGAAGCGGGATGCTGCGCCTGGGGCCGAAGCTTGGACCTTTGCTATGGCAGTTTGCTCCACAGATGCGCTTCGACCCTGCGCGTTTTGAAGCCTTCTTCCGCCTGCTTCCGCGTACGCATCGCGAAGCGGCTGCACTGATGCGGAGACATGCAGATCGTCTGCGTGAAGATCCTTCGTTTCGCGTGAGGAAAGATGCTCCGCTTCGGCATTGCGTGGAGATCCGCGACGAGAGCTTTGCAGTGCCGGAGTTTATCGAGCTATTGCGGGAGCACGACATTGGCCTGGTGGTCGCCGATACGGTCGAGTGGCCGCTGCTGATGGACGTCAGCTCCGACTTTGTGTATTGCCGCCTGCACGGCTCAGAGGTGCTTTACGCCAGCGGGTACGAGGATGTTGCGATCGAGGAATGGGCGCGGCGTGTGGTTGCATGGGCTCGCGGCGAGGACGCTGGAGGCCGCTGCGCTCACGCAACCCGCGCGCATGTGGTTCCGCGTGATGTGTATGTTTACTTCGACAACGACGCAAAGGTGCGGGCGCCCTTCGACGCGACTGCGCTGCGAGCACGGGTCAAGGATCTGCTGAACTCGACTCAGGCGGGACGATGAAGGACCTGGTTGGCCGCCCTCAGGCCGGAACGCATCGCCGCGTGTACAGTACCCCAGTTCGCTGTGGTGTCGGTGTGTTCTCCAGCGAAGAAAAGTGTCTCGTCGATGGGTTGCGAAAGCTGACGCGGAGCATCCAGGCCGCCTGTAGCGACGTAGCTGTAGGCGCCCATGGCGAATGGATCGCTGCTCCAGTCATGCGTATAGCAGCCCAGCAGGAGTTTGCGGATCTGCGTGGGCTCTAAGGAGAAGATCTTCGCGAGAACCGTGCACGCCCGGTCGGCAAGTTCATCGGCAGAGAGTTGCGCCAGGGCAGCCGAGCGCGGACCACCGACCCAGCCGGTGAGCAGGGCGGTCTGGTGTGGATGCGTCGTCCACCAGACCGGAGGCATCTCGCTGAAGCTGAACAAGAAGCTCAGATCATCGATCGGCGACGGAGATAACGTCTTCCAGAACGGCTCGCGAAATCGCAGCGTGAAGCGAAGGGCATGTCCCATCCGGAGGTGAGAAGCGGCAAGGAAGACTCTTTCGGGACGAGGGGTGATGGTCATTCCGCCGGATTGCAGAACTCCCAGCGGCACCGTGATGATGGCGCGTGGTGCGGCGAACATCTGATTTCCTGCAGTGACGTGAACGGCAGATCTGCTCCAGCGGATCTCGCGGACCGGAAGGTTGAGGCAGATGCGCCCGCCCAGTTCCTCAACGCGCGTGGCCAGATACTGCGGAAGGCAATCGTAGCCGCCGGGCAGCGAAAACGCGCGATCGCCTTCGCTGGAGTCTTCGGCCTTCTGCTGGGCTCCAAGAGATGCCGCGCTGATCTGGGCGGCGTCGGCAGCGTTGAACCCTTCAACGAAGTTGGTGAGAGCGATCTTCTTCGCATTGCTGAGATCGGCTGTTGCGAGATAGTGGGCGAAACTAACATCGGGCTCGGGAGGATTTCTCAATTCTTCGAGCAGCTCGAAGTTGGTGCCCGGCGTATCGCAGCGCTCCAGCACTCCGGCGCGAAAGCACCCGCTGCTGCCGTCTCGTTCGTAGATGTCTGCGTCTGCTTCCTTGATGAGCGCGAGAAGCTCTGGTGGTCGTCCATGGACGAACTCGGCTCCCAACTCGATAGCGTCGTCTGCGGCGCGATGCGTGAGAATGCGGCCGCCGATGCGGTCGCGTGCTTCGACGACGGTCACCTTCAGGCCGGCTTCTGCAAGGGTGCGCGCGGCGGTCAGGCCAGCCATGCCGGCCCCGATGATGAGAACTTCCTCGTCAATCATTCCCGTTTAGATGCGCGGGCTGAAGAAAGTTGCTCTTTCTTGGTGTCTGACCAAGGCGCTCCCAGAAACGCGGCTCTACAGACGACAGCCGGACGAACGGCGACGCACCGGAACTCGCGCTACTTTGCCGGCGATCCGAAGCGGTCCTGCACGAGGCGAAGAGCTTCTGCTGCTGTGTGGACGGTTCCCTCCAGTTGGGCGTCTTCGGCCGCCTCCAGCATCTTCTTGAATCGGGGGCCTGGAGAATAGCCGGCGGCGATGAGCTCGCGACCGGTGAGAAGGGGCTTCGGCTGGATCGCTTCCTGGGGCGTGGTCTCGAACCGCTCTTTGGCGAACTCGTAGAGGCTGAGATCGCCGTGGGATGAGAGGCAGTCTATGCGGTGCAGCGCAAGATGCTCGTCGAACCGGTGCAGGCGCAGGAAGCGCTTCAGCGTGGCCTCACGCATGTGGCGCACGTCTCCGAAGCGCATGTGGTTCTTCACCAGCGCCGTGATCTGGGCGATGTCTTCATTGGAGAAGTGCAGGCGCGAGAGGATCTCTTCCGAGATGCGAACACCGACCTCGACGTGACCGTTGAAGCGAATCCTGTCCGTGGGGTCGTTCCGGTCGGGCGCGCGGTAGGTCGCAGGTTTGCCGACGTCGTGGAGCAGAGCTCCCCAGGCGAGCGTGCTAGAGGCGCCGGAGGGCAGCTTCTCGAGCAGCATCAGGGTGTGGATCCAGACATCGCCCTCAGGGTGGTACTCCGGAGGTTGCTGAACGCCGTGCAGCTTGGTGATCTCGGGGAGGATGTGCGGAAGCAATCCGAGCTGGTCGAGCAGCTCGAAGCCGAGGCGTGCATTGCCCTCGGTAAGGATGAGGGTCAGCTCATCGCGAATACGCTCGGGGCTGACGACGGTGATCTGGCCGTCGAGCTGATGGATGGCGGTGGCGGTAGCGGGATCGATGGCGAATCCCAGGCGGGCCGCGAAGCGAACTCCACGAAGCATGCGCAGCTTGTCTTCGGTAAAGCGCAGATGGGGGTCGCCGATGGCGCGAACGACCTTGGCGTCCAGGTCCTCACGGCCACCGACGAGGTCCAGGGTCGCCTGCGCTGCGTCGCCAGTGCGCTCGTAGATCTCGGGGTCGAGCAGCATGCCGTTGATGGTGAAGTCGCGGCGGCGGACATCTTCGCGAGCATCGGTCGAGAAACGCACGGAGTCAGGCCGCCGCCCGTCGGTGTAGACGCCGTCGTTGCGAAAGGTCGCGACCTCCGTGGCTGTGCCGTCTGGCTCGCACACCAGAACGACTCCGAAGTGGGCTCCGACGGTCATCGCCTTCTTCTCTGGAAAGAGCGACAGCACGGCATCGGGAGTCGCGGAGGTGGCGACGTCGTAGTCCTTGGGTGCAACCCCGAGCAGGAGATCGCGCACGCAACCGCCCGCCAGGTAGGCCTGGTGACCTGCAGAGCGCAGGGTGTGGGCGATGTTGCGTGCTGAAAGGTACTTCGGGTTTTCCAAGGCGGCCATCCTGCTCCCCTATGATAAAGAGATGCGTGTGAACGACCAGCATGGGGAGCGACGAGGGCTGATTCTGGGTATTGAAAGCTCCTGTGACGAGACGGCGGCCGCTGTGGTGCGGGCCGGTGGCGGGGCATTGTCGAACGTCGTCGCTTCGCAGATGAACCTGCACGCCAACTACGGCGGTGTGGTTCCCGAGCTGGCGTCGCGCGAGCATCTTCGCAACGTGGTGCCGGTCGTACGCGCTGCCATGGAGCAGGCCGGGGTCGGGTTCGATGATCTGGACGCGATTGCCGTGACCGAAGGACCCGGATTGGCCGGTGCTTTGCTGGTGGGCATCACTTATGCGAAGGCGCTGAGCTTTGGGTCGGGCAAGCCATTGATTGGGGTGAATCATCTTGAGGGGCATATCCATGCTGTGCTGATGGAGGCGCGCCAGCACGGAGATACTCCGATGGACCTGCCGCTGCTCGCGCTCGTCGTCTCGGGCGGACATACACATCTCTACCTGGCCAGTGTGGCCGACGAGGGCGCCTGGCGCTATCGCAATGTAGGCCGCACGGTCGATGACGCAGCAGGCGAGGCCTACGACAAGGTGGCCAAGCTGCTTGGCCTTGGGTATCCGGGTGGACCGTGGATCGATTCGCTCGCGCGCAGAGGAGATCCGAACGCCGTTCCGTTCCGTTTCGGCAGGATCAAGCCCCGTGCGGGAAGCGACGGAGCGCCGATGGATGAGGAGAGTTTT
>DASTSJ010000285.1:0-10940 GCA_035760765.1 Edaphobacter sp.
CAGAGCTGCCCGATGTTCAACCTGGTAAGCACGACGCCGGTATGGAAGGTTGTGGTGGTGATGCTGGTGGGCTTCACTATGATTCCGCTGATCCCCTCAATGGATATCCGGGGGTGGCAGGAGATGCATCCGTTGGATGGCCCGGCATGGTCGCTGTTCTTCGAATACATCGCAAACATCCTGTATGCGTTGTTCCTGAAGAAGGTCTCCAACAAGGTTCTGTCGGTGCTGGTGCTGTTGTCAGCAGGATTGCTGATTCACCTGCTGGTGTGGGGGCCGAGGGGCGATGTCATCGGAGGATGGACCGTGGACGCCGAGCAGTTGCACATCGGATTTGCGCGCCTGCTCTTTCCGTTTCTCGCCGGTATGCTGCTGATGCGACTAGGCAAGCGAATCCATGTGCGTGGAGCCTTCGCCTGGTGCAGCCTCATTCTGATTGCGATCTTTGCGATTCCCAGAATCGGAGGGCCGCAGCACCTTTGGATGAATGGCATTTATGAGGCCTTCGCGATCATCGTGATCTTTCCGATTGTTGTTGCGATGGGCGCTGGTGACCGCGTCGCGGCGGGTTTTGAGGAAAAGGTTTGCAGGTTCATGGGCGACATCTCCTACCCCCTGTACATCACGCACTATCCGCTGATCTATGTGTATACGGCGTGGGCGACGCGACAGAAGGTGGCGCTGGGGCCGAGCATCTTCTGGGGTGTGCTGTTGTTCGTTGCTGCTGTAACCATTGCCTACGCTTCCCTAAAGCTCTATGACGAGCCTCTGCGCAAGTGGCTGACCGCCCGGTACATGGGGCGGCCCAGCGGAGTTGCCGTGCAGACGCGCTCTGCTGAAGTAGGTCGTTGATGAACGTTCACCGTGCGTTGACTGTAGAGCGAAGCTGCTGAAGTAGAATTCACAGACATCAGTAGAGGGCCGTGTTTTTCGTTTCATCCACCCCGAGTTATCTAAGGAGAGTTCCATGGCGAAGATGCGTGCGGTGCAGGTTCCCCATGCCGGTGGCGAATGGGAGATGGTAGAGCGTGAGATTCCTGAGCCGGGACCGGGCAAGGTTCGGGTAAAGGTGCAGGCTTGCGGGATATGCCATAGCGATTCGGTCACGAAGGAAGGGCTGTTTCCTGGGATTCAGTATCCAAGGGTGCCTGGCCACGAGGTAGTCGGCGTGATCGATAAGTTGGGCGAGGGTGTCAAGGGCTGGACCGTCGGCCAGCGCGTCGGCATTGGATGGCATGGCGGAAACTGCGGCTACTGCAAGAACTGCCGTCGCGGGAACTTCTCCGCCTGCACGAACGACCTGCAGACAACCGGTGTAACCTTCGACGGTGGTTACGCAGAGTATGTTGTGGCCCCGGCGATTGGTCTGGCCGAGATGCCGGAGGGCCTGAGCGCGGAAGAAGCCGCTCCGCTGATGTGTGCAGGGCTGACGACCTTCAACTGCCTGAGAAACGCAGGCGCACATCCGGGAGATGTAGTTGCCGTGCTGGGCCTCGGCGGACTGGGGCATCTGGGAGTGCAGTATGCCGCGAAGATGGGCTTCAGGACGGTGGCTATTGCCCGAGGTGCGGACAAGGGCGAGCTGGCAAAGAAGCTTGGTGCTGATGTCTATATCGACAGCCAGACACAGGACCCCGCGGCGGAGCTGCAGAAGCTCGGCGGAGCGAAGGTGATCCTCGCCACGGTGACAAATGCCGATGCGATGGCGGCGGTGACGGGCGGACTGGGAGTGAAGGGCACCTTCATGATTGTGGGCGCGGTGCCGAAGATGGAGGTTCCGGCGATCCAGATGATCCTGCAGTCGCAGACCGTGCAGGGATGGTACTCGGGCACGTCGATCGACTCAGAGGACACGCTGAACTTCAGCCTGCTGGAAGGCGTGCGTTCGATGAACGAGGTCTACAAGTTCGACCAGTACAAGGAGGCCTACGACCGGATGATGAGCGGCAAGGCGAGATTCCGAGTCGTGATGACGATGGAATGAGTGCCGCTCGTAAGAGCCGCACTCATTTCTGCGTTTCGGTCTCTTCTGATTGGAAGGTCTCGTGGTCGACAGAGGTTCTTTCGTCGAAGATGTAGCAGCCGCCGCGCCATTTGCTGTCCTGCTTCGGTGTCTGCTCGAGGTACTTCAGGATGCCGCCCTTGAGGTGGTAGACCTCTCCGAAGCCCTCCTGCAGCATGAAGGCCGACGCCTTCTCGCAGCGGATTCCGCCGGTGCAGAACATGGCGACCTTTCGATGCTTTGTGGCGTCGAGGTTCTCGCGGACGTAGGTGACGAAGTCGGAGAATTTGTCGAGCGGGGGAGTGACGGCTCCGTCAAACGTGCCGATCTCACTTTCGTAGGTGTTGCGGGTATCCAGCACCAGCGTCTCCGGGTCGGAGATCAGGCTGTTCCACTGCTCCGGCTCGACATACTGTCCAGGCTTCGTGGGATCGATACTGACGTTGCGGAAGGTGATGATCTCGCGCTTCACCTTGAACTTCAAACGCCGGAAGGGCGCTTCTTCTTCGGACGAAGAGAATTTGACCTCGCTGCGGTCTAAACCGATGCGATCGGAGAGTGTGGCCAGCAGGCGTTCGATGGTTGCAGCCGATGCCGCCATGGTTCCATTGATGCCCTCGGGAGCGATGAGCATCGTGCCGAGGAGATCGGTCTCGCGGAAGCGAAGGAGCATCTCCTCTCTGAACGCTGTCGGATCAGGGATGGTGATGAACCGGTAAAAGGCTGCGATCGTGTAACTCACTCTGGTTCCATGATAAATGCCGGGCCGCGGAAGGGCCTGACGGCGTTACTTTCCAGATGAATGCTGCTGCACTTACACCGTGGTTTGGGAAGTGGCTCTTCCGTGCCGGTGAGTGTTCTTCGAGGCGAACTGGAGCAGCGGCCAGAGTTCATCGACCTGTTCCTCCAGCTCCTGGAGAGAGGTGTCGTTGTGGATGACGAAGTCGCAGAGCGAGATCTTCTGCTCGTCCGGGACCTGCTGGGCAAGCCGGTTGCGTGCGTCAGCCGCGAGCTGCGCGTATCGCTCTGGGGTAAGCTCTTTATCTCCAGCGATTCGCTTCAGGTAACGCTCGATCCTCATCTCTTCCGGCGCGATCACCAGAATGATGCAGTCGAAACGCGTCCGCCAGGGAGCCGTCTCAGCCGAGCCGGCTTCAGTGTGCTTGGTCTCGAAGATCAGGGCGGATTCGACGATGACGACAGCGTTGGGGTCGCGATCAAAGATCTCATCGGCCAGCCGCGCCTGACGCGCGATGACGGGAGGATGAACGATGGCGTTGAGTTCCTCCACTCGGCCCTGCTCAAACGCGATCTGCGCCAGCGCTGCGCGGTCAAGATGTCCACCGGGCAGCAACACCGAACTGCCGAAGTGCTGCACGATCGCGTCATAGACGGGCTGGCCGGGCTGCATCATCTCCCGGCCGATGGCGTCGGCTTCGAGGACATGGGCTCCATGCCTTGCGAAGAGGCGGGCGACGGTTGACTTACCGCTTCCCAGCCCACCCGTCAGACCGACGCGCAGCATAGGAGCTAGCTTTTCTCCGTGGAGATGCCGCGGCGCAGCTTAGCCGCCTTCACGGTGTTGTGCATCAGCATGGCGATGGTCAGGGCTCCCACGCCACCGGGTACAGGCGTATAGGCGCCGGAGATGGCGAAGGCAGCGGGGTCGATGTCTCCGACGATGACGGAGCCACGCTTGGCGAAGGTGGCTGCACGCTCGGCATCGTCCGGAAAGAACCGCTGGACATCCGCTGAATCAGTCAGGCGATTGATGCCGACGTCGATCAGGACCGCGCCGTGCCGGACCATGTCGGGAGTGATGTAGCCGGGGCGTCCGATCGCGGCGACCAGAATATCCGCATTGCGAGTGACGGAAGGAAGATCCTTCGTCTTGCTGTGGCAGACGGTGACGGTCGCAGACTCGTTGAGCAGCATCATGGCAGCCGGTTTGCCCACGATATCGGAGCGTCCGACGACCACTGCGTTCTGGCCCGCGATGGGCAGGCCGCTGCGGCGAAGGATCTCGATGATGCCGGCAGGAGTGCAGGGAGCGAGGCCGGGCTGCCCGCTTTGCAGCCGACCGGCGTTGACGGGGTGGAATCCGTCTACGTCCTTGTCGGGCGAGACCGCTTCGAGAAGCTTTTTGGTGTCAACGTGCTTCGGCAAAGGAAGCTGGATAAGGATGCCGTCGATGTCTTCCCGTGCGTTCAGCTGCGCGACCAGCTCCAGCATCTCCTCGGTCGTAATGCTCTCCGGCGGAGTCAGCATCTCGCTGTAGATGCCGAGTTCGCCGCAGGTCTTTACCTTGCTGCGCACATAAATCTGCGAGGCGGGAACTTCGCCGACGAGGATCACGGCAAGTCCAGGCCGGATGCCGCGCGAGGTGAGCTCAGAGACCTCGCGGGCGACCTCTGCCTTGATCTCAGCGGCGATGGCAATGCCATCGAGGACGTGAGGAAGATCGTTCATGTCTTCTATGGTATCGCGACCTTTCGGCCCTCTTGCGTTGAGTTCCATAGGTGCAGAAACCTCTCGGTTGGCTTAGGCGCAAGGCTCTCCTAAACGAAGTACGCTGCATGCCCGCCGATGGATTGACCTGGTTTATTTTTTTCGATCGAGGTGAACTTCATCTGCACTGACGCGTTCCGCAAAGCGGCATCCTTTTTGATGCGAAGCCGCGTAATGAACGCATCTTCACAGCGCAATTCGCGTCTAATCTTCAGATGCTGATGCTGACCCGCACAGAGGGGGGAGTAGATCGCGATGCTTACTGAGGCCCTTGCTGGAGTTGAGAAGTTTTCGAACGCCGATCTCACCGACCTGCGTGATGAGCTGCTGCATGCCAACCTGGACTCATGGCAGGCTGCGGACGTGATCAGCCACTATCTGGTCACGCGCGGTTATGGCGTCTCTGCTCCGGCGGCGCGATCCAGCGCCTCTCGTCTGGAGTCGGCTGGCTACCCTGTAGAACGGATGAAGGAAGAGTTCGAAAAGCTGGCCATGGTGGCATAGCTCGACCTTGCTCGCCGTTACCCGGGTTTATATCCGCCCCGCTAACAGACAGCTATCTTGACGGTGCATAATCAATAGTGATGCCGTCTCTCTGGACTCCCTCAAACTGGCCGCAGCGCCTCTCGGAGCTGCTTGCTTCCACTGGTGAGCTGAAAGAAGCTCCGCTTCGCCGCGACGTGCGCTCGCTCGGCATGCTGCTTGGCGAGGTCCTCAAGGAACAGTCGGGCGAACAGCTCTACAACGCGGTTGAGGAGTTGAGGCGAACGGCAATTGCGCGTCGCGAGGCGGATGCCGGCGGCAATACGACGGCTGCGGCAGCCCAGCTCAAGCAGTCCATCGACCGTGTCCATACGCATGCCGACGACCTGACCCGGGCCTATCAGTTGGCGCGTGCCTTCAGCTTTTACTTCGAGCTGATCAATCTTGCCGAGACCAACCATCGGAAGCGCCGCCGAAGCTCCAGCCAGTTGAACGATGCACCGCCGCAGCGCGGCGACCTTCGCGGCACCCTGCGCAGGCTGCGTGAGGCGGGCTTCGATGCAAAGCGCGCGATGGAGATGCTGGAGCGTATCACCATCACCCCGGTCTTTACAGCGCATCCCACCGAGGTGGCGCGACGTTCGGTCATGTTCAAGCGCCGGCGCATCTCGGATTTGCTGGAGAAGCTGGATCGCATCGCGGTTCCGGAGAAGGAGCTGGAGGCGCTCGAAGACGAGGTAACGGGCGAGATTACAGCGCTCTGGCAGACCGACGACGTGCGCAGCGCCCGGCCTACGGTACGCGATGAGGCGCGCATGGCGCTCGATTACTACGAGGCCTCGCTCTTCGACACGCTGCCGGTGCTGTACGCCGAGGTTGCCGCGGCGATCGAGTCCGAGTATCCGGAGGTGAAGATTCCGATCGCAGATCTTCCGCTTCTCGTGCGTTTCGGATCGTGGATCGGTGGAGATCGCGACGGGAATCCCTTTGTGACCTCGCAGACAACGATGGATTCGCTCGCGATGGCACAGGGACTTCTGCTGAATCACTACCGTCGCAGGCTGCAGGATGTTTTTGAACAGCTTGGGAGCTCGACCCAGCAGGTCCCCGTCTCCAAGGAGCTGCAGGAGTTGCTTGATCGTTATCTGACCCAGCTCCGCACCGCGGGCCAGACGGCTCTCGAAGAGCGGTTCCACTTTGAGTACGTGCGGCTGCTGCTTGGATGCATCCTAATGCGGCTGGGAGGCACGCCGCAGAGCGCGGTTCCCCTGCCCCCGAAGCCAGCGCTCGAGCCATATACCCGCAAGGAAGACCTGATCTCCGACCTCTCCGTGCTGCGGTCCAGCCTGATGGAGAACAAGGGCGAGCGGCTGGCCCAGATGCTGATTGATCCGCTGCTGATCGAGGTGCGGACCTACGGGCTCCATCTGCAGACGCTGGATGTCCGCCAGCATGCCCGCGTCCATGCGGCTGCCGTGGGGGAGATTGCAGGCTGCGCGCAGACCAATTCCAACTCCGGAGAGCTGCGGCTTCCGGCGGCGCTCTCTCCGCAGACGACCGAAGTGCTTGAGACCTTCCGCGCCATCGCGGATCTCAAGCGTAAGTATCCTGCGGAGGCAATTAGCCAATACGTAATAAGCGGAGCCACCAGCGCGGAGGACGTGCTGAATGTGCTTTGGCTGGCCAGGCTCGGCGGTGTTCGCGTCGAGGCCAGCGAAGATGGTCCTGACGGCGATCCCGGTCTGCAGCCGGTGCCGCTGTTCGAGTCGATCGAAGATCTTCAGAACGCCGCAGGAATTATGCGGAAGCTGTGGTCGAGCGAGGCATTTCAGCCGTTACTGAAGTCCTGGGGACACCGCCAGGAGATCATGCTGGGCTATTCGGACTCGAACAAAGATGGCGGCATGATTACCAGTACGTGGGAGATATGGAAGGCGCACCGTGAGTTACATCGAGTGGCCGCAGAGTGCGGCGTGACGCTACGCCTCTTCCATGGCCGCGGAGGCACGGTGGGTCGAGGGGGAGGCCCGACGCATCGCGCGATCTTTGCGCAGCCGGTGGACAGCTTCTCCGGCGAGCTGCGCCTGACCGAGCAGGGCGAAGTCCTCAACTGGAAGTACTCCGACGTGGTGCTGGCGGAGCGCAATCTGGAGCTGATGATCGCGGCTTCGCTCGACGCGCTGGCACGGCCGGACGCGATTCTGCAGAAGGACGCAAAGACTCCGCACCTTACAGGCGAGATTACACCCGCATGGGAAGCTGCGATGGAGACGCTGTCCAGGACGTCGTTCGAGTTCTATCGCAAGCACATCATCGACAACCCGGACACCTTTACCTACTTCCAGCAGGCGACTCCGGTTGCTGAGCTTGAGAATGCCCGCATCGGGTCGCGTCCTGTAAAGCGTACTGGCAAGAGGACGATGGCCGATTTGCGAGCGATTCCGTGGGTCTTCGGCTGGATGCAGTCGCGCCAGCTTGTCCCGGCGTGGTTCGGCGTGGGCCATGCGCTCGATGCTTTCGTACGTGAGAATCCCGATGGCCTGGCGCAACTGCAGTCGATGACGCGCGACTTCCCGCTCTTCCTCGACATCATTCGCAACGTGGAGATGGCGCTGGCAAAATCCGACTTCGGTATCGCGCAGCTTTACGCTTCGCTGGTGGAAGATGGAGACCTGCGCGATCGCGTGTACTCGATGCTGAAGGCGGAGTTCGATCTGACCCACAAGCTGCTGCTCGCGGTGACCGGCCAGCAGCGGCTGCTGGAGACGAATCCGGTGCTGGAGCGCTCGATTCGCCTGCGCAATCCGTATGTCGATCCGATGAGCCTGATCCAGGTGGAGCTTATTCGGCGCAAGCGGATGGCTGCGGCGAAGGGCGAGGCGGACTCGCCGGAACTGAACCGGGCGATCTCGGCGACCATCAACGGCATCAGCGCGGGACTAAGGAATACGGGCTGATCGTCAGGCGGCAGCTTCCAGTTCGACCGGATGACCCTGCAGATACCACTCTCCAGCGAGGTAGGTCGCGGCGAAGCCGATCCAGAAGGCGATCCCGAAGAACTGTTGCGGCTGAAGATGTGTGAGGCGTGCGGTGGCGAAGAAGACGCCCATAACGGGACGCGTCGTTGCGATCCCCAAGAGGACGGCTACGGCGCGCAGCATCCATTCCCGATACCGCGGCTCGTGTCCGAAGAAGAGCCAAAAAGCGCGGCCGAATGAAAAGAGAAAGATGCCGTCGAAGACGATGATGGCGGAGAGCTCGGTTGCGCCTCCGACCGGGTTGGCCGCCATTGGGATGGCCGTGAGTCCAACAACAAAGCCGAGGGCGAACAGAATCCAGGTCAGTCGTCGGTGGGCTGATTCTCTCCGGCGCACACGCGAAGAAAACCACAGCGGCAGCAAGACAACGAAGAACAACGCCGGGATGATATGAGCGAGCGTGAGAGCCTTATGGGCAGCGAACGCGGCGTCGAGGTTGCCGTACTGTCCCGCGCGGGCGGAGTCCCCAACGAGGAGTAGAGCGACGATGCGTCTGAGTGCCGCGGCGGCAGCGATGAAGCAGAGGATGAAGAGAACAGGCCGCGTCCAGCCTGTCCTTCCTGATGGATCCGGTCGAGCCATACGCAACTCCTTCCGCGGCGTGGAGCACTTGCGGTTGCGCCGGCGTTCCGGATTAGAAGCCCTGGTCGGGCCGGAAGGCCGTCGCCTTGTTGTTAACGTACGTTACGGCGATGGGCTTGCCTAAGTTCGCATAAACGACGAGCCGGTTGCCGTAATCGTTGCTGACGCTCTTGGAGACCTGCCCGAGCGCAAGCTGCGTCTGCCGTTCGCTCATCCCAAGGATGACCTGGTGGGAGTCCACCGCCTTCCAGACCTCCGGCCCCCAGTGCGCGTAGAGCTTGTGGGGGTCGTCGTAGAAGAAGATCTCGTCGAGATAGAAGGTATACAAGCCGTGCTCGTGATAGCCGACGGGCACACCGTAGACCTCGTTCGGTCTATCGGAGTCAGGCAGGGTGAAGAGCATCAGGACCTGGCGGTCGCCGCCGGGTATGCGGTGCGTGGCGGATTTGGGGGCGACCTGCTCGGTAAAGTCCTTGACGTCGAGCTTCTGGGCGCCGAGCAGCGTGCCTGCGGTCTTGCCGTAATTAACGTGCTTTCCCGAGGCGGGATAGTAGTCCATCTGGCCGCCTGCGGAGACCCAGATGGTCGAGCCGTTCAACTCTTTGGCATCTGCCATGGAGGACTGGCGTTTCTTCTTGAGGAAGACCAGATCGTCGTCGGCGATCTTCTCGCGCTGGACGGCTGGAGCGGGTGCCTTGGCGGCCTCATTGCGCTCTCGGTAGATCATGCCGACACGTACCCCAACGACGATGAGAACAAGCAGTGTCCCGCCCAGCGCGGCCTTCATTCCGTTTTGCAAAATTCCTCCGTGACCAGACATGCACTAATTCCGGGTCGCTTTGACGCTAAACGATATTCCGTATCGGCGACAAGACTCAGATGGAATCCAAAAGATGCTCTGGACAAAAGAAAGGAGCCTGCGCCCAGTCCAGACGCAGGCTCCCACGAAGGGTTGCTGGTGCTTAGAAGTTGATCTTGGCGGCAAACTGCATCAGGCGCTGATTGCCGACGACGCTGGTGATGACTCCGAAGCTGGAAGGCGAGGTGATTGTGGTGCCGGGAGTTCCGAATGTGGGGTGGTTGGCCACGTTGAAGCTCTCGGCGCGGAAGGTGAGGTTCATCTCGTGATAGATGGGGAAGCTGCGGAAGACGGAGGTGTCGAGGTTCCATAACCGCTGCGTACGCAGCATGTTGCGGCTGGAGTTGCCATAGGTTCCGCTCCCGGGGACCGCGAATGCAGCGGTGTTGAACCATTTCGTCGCAGAGGGGTGATCAAGACTCGGATCGCCGACAAGGTTGGCGCGTTCGTAGGTGCTTCCATTGCCGACGTTGGCGATATCGCCTGCGGCGTTGATGGTGAAGGGCTGACCGGAGCGCGCGGTGAAGATGAAGTTTACCTGCCAGCCTCCGAGTACGAAGTCGGTAAACCGATTTCCCGTGTAGAAGCGGCGGCCTTTGCCGAAGGGCAGTTCTCCGTTGACTCCAGCGGAAAGAATATGGGGGATGTCATACGCGGCAACCGATCGGCTTCCCTGCAGGTCGTAGCGGTTCTGCAGACCATTGCCCTCGACACCGAACCAGCCGGACTGACCGGAGTCGATGGCCTTGCTCCACGTGTAGGCGACCGTGTAACCCAGTCCGTTGCGGAACTGGCGCAACAGGGATGCCTGCAGTCCGTTGTAGCTGGCGTTGCCGTTGGACGAGTCCCAGCGGTTGGGTACGGTGTAGGGAAAGGGCTGACCGGCGGTTCCGGCGGCGCGGCGGGCTGCAAACGAGGCTCCAGGGCCGGGCTGCCCGATGTTGGTGTAGCCTCCGATATCCGTGCGGTGACTCTGCGAGCCCACATAGTTGATCGAGAGAACGGTGTTGTTCGTCAGCTGCTGCTCGAATCCAATGTTCCACTGTTCCGAGTAGGGATTCTTGATATTCGGATCGACGAAGTAGTTGACGTTGGTCGCGTCGAAGGGTGTAGCCGCCGGCTGCGAGCCGGAGCTCGAACCAAAGGGGTTCTGCGCCGGCGTGTAGGTGTTGCCAGGCGTATTGGTGTTGTCGAGCGCACGGGTTCCTACGTCAGGCCACGAACCCTGATAGTTCTGCGGAAGCTGGATGACGGTCGACCAGTTGTCGAAGTTAATCCCGAACCCTGCGCGAAACGCAAGCTTGGGATCGATGGCCCAGGCAAGGCCGAAGCGTGGGCCGACATTGGTCTTCGTGCCGCGCATGATCTTGCGATTGGGAGAGACCACGACATTCGCAGGCAGGGTAGCCGAGGGCAGGCAGGGGGCGTGACCGCGCTCGGAGCACAGCGGGGGCGCCACCTGGATGAT
>DASTSJ010000286.1:0-6206 GCA_035760765.1 Edaphobacter sp.
CGCAGTAAAGGAGGTCGCCCCGCTCTTTACGGCTCCGCTCAGGTTGGGGGTAAAGGTCGGATTTGCCGTCGTACCGGTGATCGCTACGGGGATGCCGTTTCTCAGGGCGCTTAGTGCGAAGCCGCCTGCGCCACCAGCAGCGCCCCCATTGGGGATCAGCCCCATAAGCTGGCCTGCGATACCTCCGATACCGGGTGCGCTGTCGGGCTTGCCGGTACCTAATAGACCAGTCAACTTCAGGATCAGGTTATAGTTCAGAGCACCCGAAGAGGCGACGGTGCCTGCTCCTGTGGCAGTTCCGAGTGATGGGATGTCCAGGGCGACGTTGTCGGTGCGGACGTTGCCATCGGCTACCCGGATATTTGCGCTGAGAGAGCGGATCGCCGTCATTGACCCTGTCTTTGCTCCCGTAAGGGCCGTCACTGCGGAGAGCTTGGAGCCGAGATCAAAGCCTGCGAGATTCGTGTTCTGCAGGCGAATCGGGCCACTGATGATGGGGTTGGCTGTAGAGCCAGTCACATCGAGGTTGGCCGTAAGGGTTCCTCCCTGCAGGCGCGATCCGGTGGGAAGGTGGACCCCTACAGAGGGAAGAAATGCCTGCAGCTCATCGATCGAAAGGGACTGACCCGAGACTTTGAGATTGATCGCGGTCGTGGGCCCGCTGGTCTGATACGTTCCCTGCATATTGATGACGGCGTTGCCGACGGTGAGCGCGGCACTCTGGATCTGTCCGGTGAGTGCCTGCATGTTCTGAGAGAGCGTCGCGCGCAGATTGACCGGTTTTTGCGACGGTGACCCGTTGCGAGCGAGCTGGAGATTCTGCGCATTGGCTGAGATGTTGGCGTTCAGCGTCCGACCGTCGGAGACTGCCCTCGCGTCAATATCGGAAAGTCCGCTGATTCCGGTTTCAGGAGCGACCAGACCGCTCGATGCGAGATCGATATGGTGCAGAACGGCATGGGCGTTGAACGGGGTAGATCCGGCGTCATTATAGTTGACAGGCCCAGCGGTTCCGTCGGCATTCAGGGATCCTCCGCCCGGGACCAGTGCATTGATCTTGAAAGGGGAGGATCCTGTAGGCGACAGATTCGTGACCTCGGCGTTTAGCTGCTGGTAGACAGCAGGTTTGGACTGGCCGGCGGTGTGCAGGGAGATCGTTCCGTTCTTGACCTGCAGATGGTCTGCAACCATCGTGCTCAACATGTCATTGCTGTCGGGCTTAGTTGGAGCGGCGACCGTATTGGTCGGGACAGCTTTGCGCACCACATTCAGGTTTGGAGTGTCGACGGAAAGATTATTGACATGCAGCTGCTGCCCGTTCCAGGTGGCAACGAGATTGATGGAGCCGATGGTGCCGGTGATGCCTGCGCTCTTGTCGAGGAATCCAGCGGCGACGGGATCAAGATGCTGTATGGAGAGCTTCGCGCCAAATGGCGTCAGTGACGCGTCCGCCGTGTTGACCGGACCGGCATTGCCGTTGAGGGTTACTTTGCCATCTCCGGGAAGATCGGCGGAGAGCGTAAATGGGAAACTGCGATCGAAGGCGAAGTCCTTTGCGGTAAGGCTCACCTGGTCGTACGTCCGCTTGACGCCTGCGCCTAGGCCGGTCGCATTTTCGGTCGAGACTGTTACCTGCCCATCACTGATATCGACATGACTTACGGTTACGCCCGTCATGGAACTGGGTTTGGCTGCCGGCGCGGCGCCTTTCGAGGAGGAGGAAGCACCGATCGAAGAGTAGTTCCAGGTGCCATTGGCATGGCGGATCAGGTTCACTTTGGGGGCTTCAATGGAAAAACCCGTGATGTGAACCTGTTTGCTGAGTATCAGCGGGATCATCTGGATGTTGATCTTTGCAGTCTGGGCTGTGAGAAATGGCTGGCTGCTGAAGGAGGGGTCGTCAGAGACGGTGGCGTTCTGTGCCACCAGGCTGCCTGACCACACGGAAAGATCGAGCTTGCCCAGTGTGACCTTACGGCCCATGGAGGCGGAGAGTTCTGTCTCAATGCGGGTTCGAAAGCTGTCGGCATTCAGAAAGAGCGGAACAGCCAGTACCGCCACAAGAATGAGAACCAATAGACTGCCGAGAACAATCAGGAGAGTCCGGTGCCGCGATGCCATGAGCGATGTCCTTGCGGGTCTGTGACAGGCCCTGTGAATGCGATGCGCAGCAAAGGCCAGCCGCTGCATGAAGTTGGCCATGCAGCGGCGTTTTCATCTACTTGGGGGTGACGGAAGACAGCACTGAAGGATTGGAGCAGCCGAAACTAGCTGACCAGGTGGCCCATCTTTTCCCGTTTGGTCTGCAGGTAGCGCTCATTCGTAGGCTCTGCAGGAACTTCGGCCGAGATGCGCTCCGTTACTTTGATCCCGGCATGTTCCAGAGCCTCTACCTTCGCGGGATTGTTGGTGATGAGGCGGACCGCAGGCACGTTGAGCAGCTTGAGGATCTCTGCGGGAAGCTCGAACTCACGACAGTCGGCCTTGTATCCCAACTCGAGGTTTGCCTCAATGGTGTCCAGCCCCTGGTCCTGAAGCTCGTAGGCGCGGAGCTTTGCCATAAGCCCGATGCCGCGGCCTTCCTGCTGCTCATAGAGCAGGATGCCTGATCCGGCCTCGGCAATGGTAGCGAGAGCCAGCTCCAACTGCTGGCGGCAGTCGCAACGGAGCGAGTGAAAGACGTCTCCGGTGAGGCACTGCGAGTGAATGCGTACGATGGGGGGAGCACTATGGATGTCGCCCATCACCAGCGCAACGGCGCCTTCAATGCGGCGTCCGGGCGCGGGCAGCACGTCGTTGCAGGGTTCCGGGTTATCAATGATTCCTTCAAACCCGAGAATGCGAAAGTGTCCCCAGCGGGAGGGGAAGTCTGCGTCGGCAACCTTATGGACGGCGGTAAAAGGCATCTCTCTCCGATTATACGGTTTACACTACCTGTCCTTTAGATTCGGGGAACGTCAAGACGATGCATCCGGTGTCCGGAAAGGCCGAAAGCGGCCCGTCGGGAGCTTGTGCTAAAGGCGTAGATTAAGGACGTGCAGCATATCTCACAATCGCTGATCCTGATAACCCTGCTGGTGGAACTCGGTGTCGCCGCAGCGGTGTCGAGCTCGCTGGCGCGTTCCAAGATGTTCAAGGACGCGTTGCTGGCTTCGCGCAGGACTCCCCGGCAGAGGTATGAGCTGGTCGCCATGATCTGCGCTCCTCTGGTACTGGGCGTTCTGGTGCGGGTGAAGGTTCCAAACTTTCTGGCCGCCGATCTTTCCTTCCACACAACTTTTCTGGTTGGAATCCTTCTGGGTCCCATGGCGGCGATCGCTGGCGGAACAGCGCTGGCCGTTCCGGCGCTTCTGAATCATGAATACTGGGCGCTCCCGGTCAACCTGGTCGTCGCCGCAGTGGCGGGAACCTTTGCGCGGTTTGCCGATTCAGAGGATGTGTGGTCGTTCTCGCCGATGATCGACCTGAGTATCTACCGGTGGATCAGGCGGAATCTGGAGCGGCCCCACCTGGACCGGCAGGTTCTGTTGCTCGTGGTGATTGCAGTCATGCAGTTCTGCGCAAGCATGGTCTCGTGGTTCAGGCCGCGGCGCTACTTCAGCCTGCATTCGACAGAGTGGTGGGTGGAGCTCTTGATCTGTGCGACTGCTCCGATCGTGGTTGGGATTCCGCTGAAGATATGGAACGCGATCCGGGTGGAGCGGCAACTTGAGGAGCAGGGAAGGCTGCTGCTCGAGGCTCGGCTGGATGCACTCCAGCGCCAGATCAACCCGCATTTTCTCTTCAATACGTTGAACTCGATTACCTCGCTTGTTCGCTCGCAGCCGGAGCTGGCGCGCGAGATGATCGTCAAGCTGGCCAACATTCTTCGCGTCCTCCTGAAGGATCGGGAGGCGTTTGTCCCATTCCGCGAAGAGCTGGATTTTACAGACGACTATCTGGATATCGAGGTAGTGAGATTTGGAGCGAAGCTACGAGTTGTGAAGGAGATCGCACCAGAGACGCTGGACGTCATGGTTCCGGGAATGCTGTTACAGCCGCTGATCGAAAACAGCATTAAGCATGGATTGGAACCGCGGATCAGTGGAGGGACGATTACCCTGCGCAGCAGAATCGACGAGAGCGGCATGCTGGTGATTGAGGTGGAAGACGACGGCGTGGGCATGTCGATCGAGAGGAACGATGTCTCCGGGGCTGAGTCGCTGGTGCGACAGGGGGCAGGCATCGGCATGAAGAACGTCCGTGAGCGCCTGGAGGTGCAATACGGCAGCTCGGCCAAGGTAGAGGTAAACAGCCGCCCTGGGCGTGGCACAAAGGTGACGCTATGTATGCCGGTACTCGAACCCAGCATGTGGCCCGAGGGCGGAATGCAAGTGCTCGAGGCAGCGGTGAATGTGATGGACAATGTGATCAGCCGGGCGACGCGCGCACGCGGCTAGATTCAATGACTTATTGCGTGCGGTCGAGCACGCGCTGGTAGTAGGCTTCGTACAGAGGAATGATGCGTGTGGTGCAAAAGTTTTCCCGCGCGGTCTGACGCGCGGCCTCTGACATCTGCTGAAGTCGATCCGGATCGTTGAGCAGCGCGACCGCGGCTTCTGCCATCGCCGCTACATCTCCGATCTCAAAGAGCATTCCATTTCGCCCGTGATCAATCAGCTCGGGTACGCCGCCGACACAGGTCGCGATGGCGGGAACGCCGCACGCCATCGCCTCGAGCGCAGCCAATCCGAAGGATTCCATCTGGCTCGGCATCAGCATCAGGTCGGCAAGCGGCAGCAGATCGTGAACATCGTCCTGCTTGCCGAGAAAGTGGATCCTGTCCTGGACACCGTGGCGAAGCGCAAGGTGTTCGGCGGCGCTGCGATCCGGTCCATCGCCGATGAGCATCAGGCGGGCGGGTAAAACCTTCGCTACACGTGCGAAGACTTCGATTACGTCGAGAACTCGTTTGACAGGGCGAAAGTTTGAGAGATGGACGAAGAGGTTCTCTCCGGGATCGGCAAAGCGCGGCCGCATTTCTGCGACCAGTTCCGGCCTTCGGGAGTAGAGATCGCAGTTCACGAAGTTGCGGATGACCTCGATCTCGCCTTCGATCCCGAAGGCCTCGCGCGTGCGATCGCGAAGATGTGCGGAGATAGCGGTCACGCCATGAGAGCGTTCAATCGCGAAACGAGTGATGGGGAGATACGAAGGATCCAGCCCGACCAGGGTGATATCCGTCCCGTGCAGCGTGGTGATGAATGGCAGCTTGCGACGTCGTGCGACCAGCGAGTGAGCCTCGATCATCTGGCTGGCGAGCAGAGCGCTGACCGAGTGCGGAATCGCGTAGTGAACGTGTAGAAGATCGAGGGAGTAGAAGTCCGCAACCTCGGCCATGCGGGTTGCTAGGGCCAGGTCATAGGGAGGGTACTCAAAGAGCGGGTATGTGGAGACAGAGACCTCATGGAAGTGGATATTGGCTTCGCGCCCGGTGAGGCGAAACGGTTGAGACGAGGTGATGAAGTGGACCTGGTGCCCACGCGCTGCCAGCTCTATCCCGAGCTCGGTGGCGACGACACCCGAGCCGCCGTAGGTGGGATAGCAGGTGATGCCGATCTTCATGGAAGCTCCTGAAGGCAGATCCGGTGAGTGCGAGTTTGGGTCGCCGCCCTGGAGGGCTAAAACCCCGATGAGGCAACTAAGAGGATAGCGTGCGGTCCGTGGCGGCGAGCTTACCGTAATGGATGAGCTGCGGTGAATTTGGTTTCGCCAGCACTGCAGGGATCACGGTGAGCAGGGCCTCCATCTCAATCTCGCGATGGTTGCGAAGGCGCGTTGCGACTCGAGCCAGGTCGGCGTCGTTGTAGCCGGGATGGCAGACGAGCTCGAATGAGCCCTCCGGAGGGATGGTGTTCATGATTTCGGTGAGTGTTGCCCGGTTCAGGTTGCCAGTGGCAGAGACTCCGAGGGTCCCTTGGGTTGTCGCGATGTTCCGCGAATGGATAGGTGTGTGGCGCTCGAATGCAGCCCGGAACTGGTTCAGAATTCTGATTTGCAGTCGGCGCTTCAATCCGGCATGCGCGAGCCGTTGCGAAAATTCTGGCTCAAAAGGGTTGCGTATCGCAGGTATGCCCGCCCGCTCAAGGACGTTCAGCAGAGGGCGACCGACCCGGGGGAAAAGATGGGTGTGCTTGTGGGTATCGACGTGGGTAATAGCGATGCCC
>DASTSJ010000287.1:0-2679 GCA_035760765.1 Edaphobacter sp.
TGGTCGAGCTCAACCCGCTGCCGCTCGAACTCTAAGGCCCGGGATGTGAGCGAGGTGGCTTGCTGGTCCGTGAGGGAGGCAAAAGAGGATGCATACTCCCTGATGATTGCGACCCGCTGATCATTCAGTTTGGTTATGTCCGCTTCATATTGGCGATAGACGGGCCAGAAGGCTGCCGCATCCTTATCGGAGAATTGCATAACGTGCGTGATGATGTTCGCCCGATCCGCACGCATGTCTGCTCGAAGCGATTCTATGGTCGAGGTTGTGTCTGGGGCCTGTTGTCCGTGGGCGACGGGCACAGTCAGAACAATGGATACGATTGGAAGGGCGAGACAGCAATGTTGTCTGAATGTCACAGTTGAAACTCCTTGAATAGAGTTCACCGCTACAGACCCTGGACGCTTTCGTGGCCCTCTTCAATTGTGTGCGTGGACGATAACAAGTCACTCGGTCCGTGTCAAACGAACTCTGGTGAATCGATGCAGGTGACGAAATCCGATCAAAGCATCTTCAACCCGCGGATGAGTACCACGGCCAGCATGGCGCCCAGCACTGGCCCAATCACGGGAATCCAGGCGTATCTCCATCCTGAGCTGCCTTTGCCCGCGATAGGCAGCAACGCATGCGCCAGTCTTGGCCCAAGATCGCGAGCCGGATTGATCGCGTACCCCGTCGTTCCGCCGAGCGAAAGGCCTATACCCCACACCAGCGAACCAACCAGCACAGGCCCAAGACCCGGGGCCACGCCTGCCGGAGCGATCCTCTTTGAGAACAACGCGGTTGCAATCAACACCAGCACAAACGTCCCGATGATCTCGCTCAGCAGGTTCCAGGCGGGCGCATCGACCGCCGGAGCCGTGGCAAAGCAGGCAAACTTCGTATCGGCGTCTTCGGTCAGCTCCCAGTGGGGCTTATAGTGCAGCCACACCACTGCCGCTCCGCAGAGCGCTCCAAGAATCTGCGCGGGAATGTACGTGAACAGACGCTCTGCATGCCCGGTCATGATGACGGAAGCCACCGTGAAGGCAGGATTCAGATGGCCGTCGGCATCACCCAGAGCAGCGCTGACGGCAACACCGGCAAAGACTGCGATCGCCCAGCCAGCTGTAATCGAGATCCAGCCCGCGTTCTGCGCCTTCGAACGGTTCAGAAGCGCTCCCGCGACCACACCATTTCCCAGCACGATCAAGACAAAGGTCCCGACAAACTCACCAATTACCGCTGACCAGCCGCCCATTATGCATCCTCGTAGACGTATCCGCGCGCGACCGAGTGGAAGGCCTCCAGATCACGCGTCTTCCATGTCTCGCTGCGCCCCAGCTCGCGCGCCAGCACATCCGCTACAGCCGGTGCTGCCTCCAGCGCGGCACGGGCATTAAGAAATAGAGCCCGCGTACGCCGCGCCAGCACGTCTTCCACAGTACGGGCCATCTCGTGCCGCGCGGCCCATACCACCTCACGCATCTTGTACGGTAACTGCGGATGCACGGGTTCATCGAGAGCCGGGTCTTTCACGGAAAGCTCCTCAAGGAGCGGGAGGTCTGATCCATACACACGCTCCGAATCGCTGGCCGGTAGATCACGTGTCCATCCGTGCAGTCTTAAGGACGCAGTCCTCGATGGCTCGCTGCGCAGGCCGCCGACCTCGGCAGCACGGTTGATCGCGTCCTCTCCCATGCGGCGGTAGGTGGTCCACTTGCCTCCGGTCACCGTCACCAGCCCAGATGGGCGTATCAGAATCGTGTGATCGCGCGACAGCTTCGAAGTCGCCCCGCCGCCCTTGCGTACCAGAGGACGCAGCCCTGACCACACGCTTAGAATCTCCTCGGGTCGTGGGCGACGGCCCATATATTTGCCGATGTGATCCATCAGGAAGCTGCGCTCCGATGTCATCGCATGCGGCTCCATCGTAGATCGTTCCACAGGCTCATCGGTAGTCCCGACAACCGTAGCCCCGTGCCAGGGAATCGCAAACAAAACCCGTCCGTCAGAGGTCTTCGGGATCATCATTGCGTTTGCGCTTCCAAGGAACGAGTCCGGCAGAACGAAGTGAGTTCCCTGGCTGACCGAAAGCAATGACTCGCGATCCCCATCCATCGCCAGCACCTGCTCGGTGAAGACGCCAGTCGCGTTGATGACCACCTTCGCCTGGAGATCGAACGCGCTGTCACTCTCCAGATCGCGAGCATGGATGCCGACCAGCTTCCCATTCCGTTCGATCAGCCCCGTCGCCTCAACATAGTTGATCGCGATTCCGCCCAACTCTTCCAGCGTCCGCATCAGCGAGATCGCATACCTCGCATCATCGAACTGGCCGTCGTGATACAGCACGCCGCCCCTCAGCCCTTCTTTCAGGACCCCGGGCAGCATGGTCAGAGTCTCTTTCGAGGAGAGCATACGAGAGGGACCCAGCGAAAACTTACCCGACAGCATCTCGTACACCTTCAGGCCGAACCCATAGTAGGAGAGATCCAGCAGACCGAAGACAGGTACCACGAACGAAAGATCATGCACCAGGTGCGGCGCGTTCGCCAGCATCAGCCCGCGTTCGCGCAGCGCATCCATCACCAGGGTGATGTTCATCTGCTCGAGGTAACGCACACCGCCGTGCACCAGCTTCGTGCTTCGGCTCGAGGTTCCCTTGGCAAAGTCGGCCCGCTCTATCAGAACAGTCTT
>DASTSJ010000288.1:0-4739 GCA_035760765.1 Edaphobacter sp.
GGACACGCGCATCCTTCCGGACCAGGCGCGTCCAGAACAGAGCCAGAGCCACGCTGATAGCCCCGGCGAAGACACCTGAAAAGACCCATCCGCTCGGCGCCACAACAACGGCGAGTAGAAGTCCAGCAGCGGCAAAGATAAGGAATAAAAGAAAAAG
Organism: Edaphobacter sp.; assembly: GCA_035760765.1. Taxonomy (GTDB): domain Bacteria; phylum Acidobacteriota; class Terriglobia; order Terriglobales; family Acidobacteriaceae; genus Edaphobacter. Next base: position 158 of record DASTSJ010000288.1, read on the forward strand.
GCTGCCCTTCAACTCCAGCCCCCTACGCCGGAACTGGCGCTGCCTTCGGAATTTCGAAACGATATCCGGCCCCGCGCATCGTCTTCAGGAATCGCGGCGTCTCCGGATCAAGCTCGATCTTCTCCCGGATGCGGCGTACGTAGACATCCACGGAGCGCGGGGTGACAAAACGCGCATCTCCCCAGACAGCGTCCAGCAGGTGATCCCGGCTGAAGACCCGGCCTGGATGTCTGGCAAGATAATCGAGTAGCCGGAACTCGGTCGCCGTCGTCGTCACCAGCTCGCCCCCGACGCGAAGCTGCATAGCGCCCGCATCGATCTCAACATTGTCGAACTTCACCAGAGACGGCGTCGTCGGCCGCTCGAACCGGCGCAGGACAGCTTTCACGCGTGCCACCAGTTCTCGCGTGCCGAAGGGCTTTGTAATATAGTCGTCCGCTCCCAGCTCAAGTCCGTGAACGCGATCACTTTCAGCCGCACGGGCCGTCAGAAAAATGATAGGGACAATGCTGAGTGTAGGGTTCTGCCGCAGACGCCGGCACAGATCAAGACCATCCCCGCCAGGCACCATAATGTCCAGCAGAAAGAGGGCTGGAGGCTGGCGCTCAGCATCCTGAAGTATCTTGCCTACTGCAGGATAGGCCCGGACAGTAAATCCGGAACTTTCAAGGTGATACTGCACAAGCCGTGAAATGTCGGCGTCGTCTTCCAGCAGATAAATCGTCTGACTCAAAAGTTCAACCTCTATCGGTTTACGCTACCTTCCGGCCCCTAGCTTAGCGCAACATACGTTCTCTGATTGCTAAGGTTTTGTAAATCCTTTGTGACTGGTATGTCGTATGAGGCACGCGTATACTGAAAGCTGGGTTACTGTTCCTCTGGCCATCTGCACCTGCCTATATTCCCTTGACCGGATCAATGCATGTCCCAAAATCTCCCTCTCGTTCTTTGTATCGATGATGAGCTCGTTGGGCTCAAGGTGCGCAAGATGGTACTTGAGCGAGCCGGCTATCAGGTCCTGACGGCAACAGATGGCTCCAGCGGAATCGCTCTCTTCGAGAGCGAACCCGTAGATGTCGTCGTCCTGGACTATTCCATGCCTGGAATGCATGGTGGAGAGGTAGCTGCCCGGATGCGACAGATCAAGCCGCAGATTCCCATCCTGCTGCTATCGGCTTATATTGGACTTCCTGGAGAGGTGACCTCGCTGGTAGATCTTTATATGACTAAGACCGAAGGAGCGCCCGTGCTTCTGCAGAAGCTGGGCCTGTTGCTGCAACAACCGGTTGTCGCCTCTTAAATCCGATGAGCCTACGGACGACGTGAACCTTACTGAATTCAACCGGATATTGCGGCAGGTATTTCTACTGCCGATCGCCGCGTTTCTGATCACCGCCGGAGCACTTTATCTTCAGGTTCGGGACGCGAATGAGACTGTCCGGCTCATACAGAACAACGACGCCAACATCACACAAGCGGCTTTGGTTGCCAAGCTGATCGTTGATCAGGAGTCCGGCCTGCGCGGGTACCAGGCCACCGGTGACGAGCGTTTTCTCACTGAATTCCGGCAGGCGGAATCGACCATCCAGACGGAGCTGGATAACCTTTCCAATGCGGTCCGATTCGACCCGAATCAGAAAAATAACGTCGAAGATCTCCGCAATGAATATCAGAACTGGCACGATGCCTTTGCTCTCCCCATCATGGCTACGGTTCGTGCAGGTGGCACTGCCAACGACGTCACCCTCAATCTGTATGGCAAGACCCTGATGGACCAGGTTCGGCAGGACATCCAGGCCATTACTCGACGCGCAGAGGCGGCACGTTCAATGCGCATCGAGCAATGGCACCGCCAGGTCCGCGATATGGTCGAAGCCCTCTTGGGGATAGCCCTCGGCATGGGCGTTCTTATCGGCTTGTTCACGCGCAGCCGCCTCAAAGCCGTGTCCTCCGCCTACAGAACCTCGCTTGAGGTGCTCAGTCGCCGTGCCGAAGAGCTGTTTCAGTCTGAGCAGCGTCTCCGGACGACTCTCGCCTCCATCGGCGATGGCGTCATCACCTGCGATGCCGAAGGCCGAATTCAGATGATGAATCCAGTCGCGTGTGACCTAACCGGCTGGACACAAGCGGAAGCCCACAATCGTCCTCTGGAAGACGTCTTTCACATCGTGAACCAGACCACCGGCCAGCCGGTGGAAACACCCGTCGCCAAGGTGAAACGGCTACGGAACGTCGTAGGAGTGGCACAGGACACAGCTCTCATCCGAAAGGATGGCACTCGCATCCTGATCGCAGACAGCGGAGCCCCGATCCATGATCAGACCGAAGGAATTATCGGGATCGTCCTCGTCTTCCGCGATATCACTCTGGAGCGTCGGACACAGGAGACCCTGCTAGCCAACGAAAAACTTGCCGTCACAGGGCGGCTTGCCGCCACGATCGCGCACGAAATTCACAATCCACTGGACGCGGTCTCCAATCTCCTCTATCTCATGCGGAATGGAGTCTCCGAGGAGGAGTTTCCGCAGATGATTGATATGGCGGAGAGCGAACTCGCACGCGTCACCCAGATCAGCCGCGCCATGCTAGGGCTGTATCGCGAATCCCGGGCACCCGTATCCATCGATATCAAGGAAATTCTCGAAGATGTCCTGCTCCTGATGGAGCACCGGTTCCTTGAACTGCAGGTCTCCCTCAAGGCGGATATCCCGTCCCCAGTAAGGATCCATGCCTTCCCGGCCGAACTTCGCCAGGTATTCACAAACCTTATTTCGAATGCCGCGGAAGCTTCCAGCCCAGGAGGTACAGTTCGGGTCTTTGCGTCATGTAAAAGCGAGGATCTGCAACCCCACGGAGCCTCGGTCGTGATTCAGGACAACGGCCCCGGCATCCCCCAGGATGTCCTTCCTCAGCTCTTCCAGCCGTTCTTCACCACAAAAGGTGAAAACGGAACCGGTCTTGGTCTCTGGGTCAGTAAAGGAATCATCAACAAACACGGCGGATCCGTGGACATCTCCAGCAGCACCGATCCGCAGACTCACGGCACAACGGTAACGGTGTTTCTCCCGGAGAGACCTGAGTTCACGACCGCCGAGGTCAGCTGACCCTTCTGAGCTGCTCCACAATGACACCCTCGGCTTCCTTACACCTGTCCCGATCGACGTCATAATGCGTAACCAGCCGTACGCTATGTGCCCCAATTGCGCTGGCAAGCACACCCTTTTGCTTCAACGCGGCGCAAAAGGCTGGCGCATCTCCCTCTCCCTTTAGCGTAAAGATCACGATGTTCGTCTGCACGCTGTCCAGATCAATCTCCGCACCCGCTTCATTCGCCACAGCCTCGGCCAGCATCCGAGCGGTGCGATGATCTTCCTCAAGGCGCTTCGGCATCTCTTCCAGTGCGATCACCCCTGCTGCTGCCAACACGCCAGCTTGGCGCATGCCGCCACCCAGTGCCTTTCGAAAGACACGCGCACGTTCAATCGCCTTCGCCGACCCCACCAGCATCGAACCCACTGGCGCACCAAGCCCCTTCGAGAGGCAAAACATCACCGTATCGAAGCCAGACGTCAGCTCCGCCACTTCCACGCCAAGCGCGGTGGCTGCGTTGAATACCCGCGCACCATCCAGGTGCACAGGCAGACCAGCCTCCTTCGCTCCCCGCCAGATCTCCTCCAGCACCTGCAGCGGAGTCACCGTTCCACCCGCCATGTTGTGCGAATTCTCCAGGCAGATCAGACCGGTGGGCTGACGATAGTAGATCTTCGGCCCAATCGCTCTTCGGATCTTCTCCCACGTCAGAACACCGCGATCGCCTTCCACCGTGCGTGCCTGGCATCCTGAGAACGCCGCCATCATGGCCATCTCCCAATCCAGCACATGCGATCGCGCCTCGCAGATGACCTCCTGGCCGTGCTCCGTGTGCAGCCGAATCGCAATCTGGTTCCCCATCGTCCCTGTCGGAACGAAGATCGCCGCCTCCTTCCCGAACACGGCAGCCGCCCGCTTCTCCAGACGATTCACTGTTGGGTCTTCCCCGTATACGTCATCGCCGACCTCAGCCTCTGCCATGGCCTTCCGCATTGCCGGAGTCGGACGCGTCACGGTATCACTGCGCAGATCGATCATTCTGCTCTCTGTTACTTCACTCACTTCAGACCTCTGCTGTATCGGGAATCAGTAATCTGCTGAACACCTCGTTCGAGACGAGCCGCCCTCTCGCCGTGAGTTGCAGCACATCACCGTCGGTCCGCATCCATGCTGCGTCGCAAAGCTCCTGGATCGCAGGCATGGCAGTGGCCACCCTCGCCTCGCCAAACTCCTCACGCAGCCGCGAAAGCTTCACTCCCTCCACCATCCTCAATCCTAGAAACAGCATCTCCTCGAAGGCTGCATCCCCGCTGACACGATCAACCTGTCGATCTCCGCTCGACGCTCCAAGCAGGGAAAACATCTCCTCGGATGGACCAGCCATATACCGCGACAACTCATCCACACTCTGGAAGCGAACCGCACCTCCGTCCGTACAGAGCATCGAGTGCGCATCCAGACCGAATCCTATATAAGGAAGCCGCCGCCAGTA
>DASTSJ010000289.1:0-2489 GCA_035760765.1 Edaphobacter sp.
CGTCGATCGCAAGGACCTCCCCTGTGCAGCGCATTTTCCCTTCGACGGGAGCTTAGCGTTGCGTGGCAGATGGCAGTCAGTATTCGAGGAACAAGACCTCGTTGGCGAGCCGCAGGAATGGGGCAAGGCCTACATTGAGCCGCTCTATGCTGAGCTCAAGGAGCCCTATCCCTACGTTGCGTGCATCGTCGCTGATGGAGACCGAATGGGCCGTGCGATATCCTCGCTTTCAAGCGCCGCCCATCATAGACTTCTCTCACTCAATCTCTCTGCCTTCGCGGGAAGAGCACGCGGGGTGGTTGAGCAGACACACCAGGGTGTCACGGTGTACGCAGGTGGAGACGATGTCCTGGCCTTCGTTCCTGTCGCCAACGCACTCTCGTGCGCGAAGGAACTGCAGCTTTGTTTCGACGAGTCACTAGCACACGATTCACTCTCCGCCGAGAATCGTCCAACATTGTCCATTGGACTAGGGATAGGGCACGTCATGGAGAGTATGGGTGACCTGCTATCCCTGGGAAGGTTGGCAGAACGCGAAGCAAAACGGAGTCGCAACGCCCTCGCGGTGGTCCTGGACAAGCGCTCGGGTGGGCAACGCTTCTGGAGTGCTACATGGGACACTAATCCAGTCAGTACACTCGCCCGAGATGGCGCACTGCTGAATGCTCAGCTCTCAGTGCGAAAGATCTACGAGATCGAGAGGCTCGTCATGCAGCTGCCGGAAGATCCTGCCGCAGAGGACCGTGCCTGGACACGACTGCTCGCATTGGAAGTGCAGCGATCACTTAGTCGAGTTGAAGGGTCGTCTCTGAATGCGGAAATGGTTAACCTCGACTTGAGCGAGGAGGTCGGATACCTCGAGTTGAGGCAAAGAGTAAAAGACTGGATCTCCCGACTACTGATAGCGCGTGAATTCATCGCTGCACTGCCTAGTCCTTTGAAAGTCGGAGTGGAGTCCGCATGACAACAAATGTTCGAGTAGCGCTAGTTCCCCGTGATGGGATCTTCTGCAAAGACGGAAGAGGGTGGCAGACCAGCTCGGCTGGTCGGGGGTATGCCCTCGATTGGCCCTGGCCATCGACGATCTTGGGAGCCCTCAGGACGGCGTGGGGGCGATTGGAGGAGCATCGCACCAAAACAGCTTTCGGTGCGAATGAATGGAGGACTCGGACCGGTTTGCAGCTGACCAGAACCTTAACGCTGCGACGCCCATTCAACGCTTATTGGACATCGGATCACGTAGTCTGGCCAGTGCCGTCCGATGCTCTCTGGGTTCAGGACCGCGGTGAGGTGGTCCGCCTGAATCCCACCCCCTCCCCGGTTCCCACGCTTGGCAGGGACGACGATGCAATCCGCGAGTCTCTATGGCGTCCTACAGTCGAATTTGAGGGAAAACCTCTTGCTCGGCCTCGTTGGTTGAGCGCGCAGGACTTCGCCAGTTGGCTCGCAGGAGTGTCGGTCTCCGCACACTCTGACACTGCCGTACCCAGCCCGACCAAGCGACGTCAGACTCGCATTGGCATCCGGCCAGACGAACTCACTGCGGGGGATGGAGCCCTGTTTTCTCACGAGGTCCTAGAGACTCTAGAGCGGTGTGCAGAATGGGCAATAGGTGCCGAGGTCACCCTCCCGAGCGGCTCGTTCCCACCAGTGGGCGCCCTAGGCTCGGACTCGCGCACGGTGAAGATAGAGCCGATACCTCCAACATTGTTCGATCCGCCGCAGAGGGTGATCGACAGCTTTAGTGACGGTATGTTCGGAATGCGACTGGTAGCCGTAACGCCGCTCTGCTTCGAAGGCGGGTGGCTACCGGACGGAATCCACGTGACAGAAGGTCTCTACCAAGGAACGCTCAAACCGCTGGAGGGCGAACTCATTCTGCGCGCAGCGTTCGTCGGCCGCCCTGTGCACGTGTCCGGGTGGGACATGGCCGTGCAAGCGCCAAAGCCCACTTCGCGGATGGCACCCCCCGGCTCCGTGTTCTTCATCCAGAGAGCTGATAGAAAGCCCTTCACCAAAGCTGATGCGCGCTCGATGTGGCTCGCGCGCCTAGGGGGACGCACCGATGAGGGATTTGGCCTTGTCGTGCCCGGAACCTGGAATCTTCCGAAGAGCAACCATCATGAAAACTAAACCGTATCTCGTGCATGCACTGTCCCCTCTCCACGCTGGCACAGGTCACGCCGCGGACATTATTGATTTACCGACCGTCCGCATGAAGGCTACCGGGATTCCGTTTGTGCCCGGCTCTACGATCAAGGGGGTACTTCGGGAAGCATACCGTACCAACCCCTCACCAAGGCTCGAAGCAGAAGAAGCTATTTTCGGACCGGCGAGAAACCCGGAAGCTCACGCTGGAGCACTGGTTGTGGGCGACGCGCGGCTTCTCGCGCTTCCAGTTCGGAGCTTCAAGGGAACTTTTGCGTGGGTCACATCACCACTGTTGCTCACGCTTGCCGAGCGTGACCTGGACGCAGCAAAACGCTCTA
>DASTSJ010000290.1:0-3704 GCA_035760765.1 Edaphobacter sp.
CTCCTTCTTCAAACTCACCTGAATGAAGGCCGTATGCATGCCAGAGTTGCTGGTATAGATCGCGGAGAAGTCCGGCGTGATGCCGATGTTCGACACGATCATGCCGAGGTCCTTCGGCGGCACCACCGAGCGGATATCTTTCTCCACGCGAGCGATGTACTGGTCCGTGACCTCCAGCCTGGTGCCAGTAGGCGCCTTGACATTGATGACGAACTGTCCCGGATCGGTGCGGGGGAAGAACGCCAGCCCGAGGAACGGATACAGTCCCAGGCTGAAGAAGAAGACACCCACAACACTCAGTACAACCGCCAATGGTCGCAGCAGGCTTCGCCGTACCAGGATGTCGTACTGCATCAGGCCCTTGTCATAGCGGCGGTTGAACCAGCGCACAAACTTCTGGAACGGATTGCCTCCATGATGATGGCCAGCCTCGTGATGCGCGTTCTTCAGGAACTTTGCGCAGAACAGAGGAACAACCGTCATGGCCACGACATACGAAGCGAAGAGTGACAGAACCACGGAGAGCGCCAGCGCCACGAAAAGGAAGCGGCTGACGCCATAGAGGAAGACCACCGGGAAGAACACGATCGCCGTCGTAAACGTCGCAGCCAGCACCGGAAGTGCGACCTCCTGGCCGCCTTCCTCTGCGGCCTGTTCCGCAGGTTTGCCCATCTCCATGTGCCGGAAGATGTTTTCAAGCACAACCACCGAGTTGTCGATCAGTCGTGAAAACGCCAGTGCCAGTCCGCCCAGCACCATGCTGTTGATGGTTCCCCCACCTGCATTCAGCGCAAGAAACGCAGCAAGCGCTGAAAGCGGAATCGAGAGCATGACCGCTACTGTCGCCCTGAAGTTTCCGAGGAAGACCAGAATCATCATCGCGGTCAGCACCAGACCGATGCCGCCCTCGCTTCCAAGATTCGCAATTGCCGTCTTCACGAAGACCGACTGGTCGAACACGACCTTCGTGACCAGCGTCTTGGGGACATCCAGCAGCTTGCCGATCGCAGCACGCACGCCATTGACCACTGCGATCGTGCTTCCACCGCCTCCCTGCTTCAGAATCGGCAGATAAACCGAGTGCTGACCGTCAACGCGCACGACGTTCGTCTGAATGGCTGAAGCGTCTTTCGCCGTGCCGATGTCAGAGACCAGCAGTTGCCCGTTCCCGACGCTTCGCAACGGCATGCTGTTGATATCAGCCGTTGTCGGTGCCTGGGCGTTGGTGTAGATGTTGAAGTCTTTCGGCCCAATCCGAACGTCGCCCGAGGGCAGAATCGCGTTCGACTCATTCACCGACCGGACCACGTCCATCAGGCTCAACTGGTTCGCCTGCAGCTTTACCGGGTCCACATAGACTTGAATCTGCCGGTACTTTCCTCCGAACGGCTGCGGAACCGAAGCCCCGGGCACGCTCGCAATCTGGTTACGTACGGTGTACTGACCAAGATCGTGCAGCTCCGTCTCGTTCAGACCTTGGCCCTTCAGCGTGATCAGGCACACCGGCAGACTCGACGCGTCGAACTTCAGAACAACCGGCGGCAGCGTACCTGGCGGCAGTCGGCGCAGCTGCGCCATCGCCAGGTTCGAGATCGTGCCGACCGCGGCATCTGCATTCGTGCCTGGTTGGAAGTACACCTTGATCAGGCTGACGCCCGTCAACGATCGCGACTCGATGTGGTCGATTCCGCTTCCCAGCGTAAAGAACCGTTCAAACGGATTCGTGATGCTCGCCTCAATCTGCTCCGGAGGCATGCCGTTATAAAACGTCGCAACCACCACGACGGGAAGGTTGATGTCTGGAAACAGATCCACCGGCATACGCGCCACCGTCACCGAACCAACTACGGCGACGATCAGGCACATCATGATGATGAAGAACGGATAGCGTATCGAAAAGCCTGACATCGCTAGTCCTCCTTCCCATTAGTAACCATGGCGCTCGCACGTGGATTCACCTTCTGTCCCGGCTCAAATGAGTCGAGATTGCCTACAATCACGTGCTCCCCTTCGTGTACGCCGTCGAGAATCTGTACCTTGTCAGGAGTCTCAAGCCCAACGTGCACTGGGCGGCGATCCACCTTGTTATCCGCATCCACCACCAGGACCGAAGCTCCATTCGATCCCTGGTTGAGAGCCTGCACCGGAATCGTCAACGCGTTGGGACTTCCTGCAATCTGCAGCGAAACGTCCGCATACATGCCCGGCGTGAGCGTCGACTTCGGATTGGGAACATCCACTTCCACCTGGAGGCTTCGCGTCGTACGATCCAGGGCTCCCGTCGTCCGCACAACCTTTCCGGTAAAGTGATCGCCCGTCGCCTGCACCTTTACGTCTGCCGAATCGCCCTCACGCACGTAGCCCGCCAGCGACTCCGGAACCGGAATGCGCAGCCGCAATACCTTCACCTCCGCGACCTTGACCACCGGCATCGAGCCGGCGTTCGACGTACCTGCCTGGATCAGTGCGCCGGTATCGGCATACCGCCACGTCACGATGCCGTCGAACGGAGCCGTGATCTGCGAGTAACTCGCCAGCGAGGAGTAGTGCAGGTGCTCGGCCTTCGCTATATCCACCTGCTGCATCTGCGCCGACAACGTGGCTTTTGCCACCGCGACCTGCGCCTCGGCAGCCGAATCCTTAGCCTGCGCGTCATCGATCTCCTGCTGGGCAATCATTCCCGGTCTTGCCGCTGCCGCCTGCTTCAGGCGTTCGTATGCCATGTGCAGAGCCGTATGATCCGCCTGCGCCCGCGCTACCTCGCTCTTGGCCAGAGAAATCTCTTCCTGGCTGTGCCGTACTCCCGCCTCCGCGCCCGACACCTGCGCCGTAAGCTCCGGAATCTCCAGGGTCGCCAGGACCTGCCCCGCCCGAACCTTATCGCCAATATCGACATTGATCTTCCGGATGTAGCCTGCAACCTTGGCGTGCAGCTCTACCTCCTGAAAAGGAATAAACTCTCCCGCAACCGTCAGGGTCTTCGTCACCGGCTGCCGCATCACCGGCACGACCGCCGCCCTGGGAGTCGAGGCGGCCTCCGCCGTCCCCCCTTCTTCACTCTTCTTGCATCCAGAAACAGCCCCCACAAAAACCACAGCACAAACACAGGGCAGCAAACACCGCCGAGTCCACCAAGACCAGTCCATAGTCAACTCACTCACATTCGTTAGGGTTGAACTGCATTCAGTCGGCGTCCATCCAGAGACACGTCTGCTAGAGACGGACCGATAGCTACTCAAAAAGAACAGGATCGATTAACGCGTCGGGGGCGCACGGAACTGCAGGATTCGAGCAAACCTCGCACGTCGGACCGCGTATGCAGTCTCGCGTTCCATCCACTCACCCATGGGCCGGGACTCCAGCAGGTACTGGGCCGCGACCACAAACAGCAACAACGAGGAGATACTCGCCACAAGACCTGTGGCCATCCCTGAATCTTCCGGAGCAGACATCATGGCTGCAGCCACCTTTGCTTCATGCTGCCACATCTTGCTCGAAGACAAAGTCTTAACAGGAAGTCCGGATCCCTTCGGCTGGTAAAGCGAAAGCTTCGCCGCAAACGAAAACACAAGGACGAGAAGGCAGAGTGCCATTCCAGCGGCACCGGCCCAACGCTCCTGTCTCGTTCTACCGAAGTCCAGAATCATCTCCATCCACCATACCATTGCAGCATGGCAGAACACTCCACCTCTTTTGGACGCGAA
>DASTSJ010000291.1:0-3230 GCA_035760765.1 Edaphobacter sp.
TGAGCCGAGCCGCGGTAAACAATCACAAGTTCGCCCGCATTGATGCTGGCGACACAGTGCTGATGAGCTCCCGAGTCATTCCGGGGAATGAGAAGTCGATCTATCGCGTGATTGACCACCTGGAACGCCGCGACGCGAACGTGATCTATGACGATGGAACGGCGGGACTGATCCATGTGAGTGGACATGCCAGCCAGGAAGAGCTGCGGCTGATGATCAATCTTGTCCGTCCGAAGTTCTTCATTCCGATCCATGGCGACTATCGTCATCTAAAGCGCCATGCCGAGCTGGCCTCGTCGATGGGAATGGTTGAGCAAGCAATTCTGATGGAGGACGGGGAGGTTCTGGAGCTCGACAGAACTTCCGCGGTGAAGAACGGAAAGGTGACCGTGGGGCGTGTCTGTATCGATTCCGGCGGGGCGGCCTCCGACGTAGTCGAGGACCTGGTGATTCGAGACCGGAGACACCTGAGCGAGGACGGAATCGTTCTGCCGATTATTGCGATCAATAAGGGCACGGGCAAGCTCGAGAATTTACCTGAAATCGTGATGCGCGGCATGGCCGTACCAGAGGAGGGACTGATCGCCGAGGCAAGGCAGGTGGTCCAGCGCACCCTCGATGGCTCTTCGAGCGAGGAGAAGGCGGATTATGGTGTGGTCAAGGAGAAGATCCGGACCGACCTGAAGCGCTTTATTCAAAAGAGCATGAGCCGGCGTCCCCTGATTATGCCGGTCATCCTGGAAATTTGACGTTGTTGCAATAAAGAAGGCGGCATCCTAAGGGTGCCGCCTTTCTTATTGCAGAGGTATCGACGCGGGTACGCAGGACATGGAGAACGATGAATCGTCGTCGTAAGATGACCTATGTCCCAGGATTGGAGCAAGGCCTGAGCCGCGCCGGGTCCCGGCAAAGGGGGGCAGAGCACTGCAGCCAGATCGAGCCATCCCGAATATGCTGATTCTTTCCCCTCGCCGTTGTCTGCTTCTCGCTCTCGCAGGCGTACTGCTTTCAGCAGGACACTCGGCCTTCGCACAAGGGGATCAGGTTCATGAACAACCTGCCCAGCAGCCCGCTCCGTTGCAGGGCAAGGCTCGTCCGAGAATCGGCCTCGTTCTTGAAGGTGGGGGCGCACTGGGTTTTGCGCATATCGGAGTCATCGAGTGGATGGAAGAGCACCATATCCCGGTCGATGATGTCGCAGGAACGAGTATGGGTGGCCTGGTAGGAGGGCTCTACGCATCGGGCCTGGAACCTGACGAGATACGCCAGTTTGTCGAACGAATCGACTGGACAGAGGTTCTGAGTGGCCAGGTTCCCTTCCCCGCGCTGAGCTTTCGCCGCAAAGAAGACAAGCTGGCCTATCCCAGCCATCTGGAGTTCGGACTTAAACCCGGCTTGACGCTCCCGAGCGCCCTAAATTCGGGAGCCGCGGTAGGGCTGCTGTTTGATCGAACCATGCTGCCGTACTGGGATTTGCGTAGCTTCGATGATCTTCCGATCCCTTTTCGCTGCGTCGCTACGGAGTTGAATACGGGTCTGCCTCACGTGTTTGAAGACGGCTCTCTCGCCCAGGCACTGAGGGCGACGATGTCGATCCCCGGATTATTTGCTCCCGTGCATCACGGGAACGAGATCTATGCGGATGGAGCTGCCGTTGACAACCTGCCCGTGGATGTAGCCCGGGATATGGGTGCGCAGGTCGTGATCTCTTCGTACCTGAACGCGGGTCCGGTGCAGAAGGATGTGCTGGGTTCGATGACCGGCGTCATGGGGCGCAACGTCTCCATCATGGTGGCCAATAACGAGATCAGCAGCCTGAAAAACTCCGATATCGTCATCTCTTCGGACGTGAGCAAGGTGGGAGCCCTCGATTTCGGCAAGAACGAGCAGATCATCCCGCTCGGCTACAAAGCAGCCGAACTTGAATCGAAAGATCTGGAGAAATATGCACTCAGTGACGCGGACTGGGCGGCTTATATCGCCGCGCGAAAGGCTCGCCGGAAGACGCTTGTGCCCGTTCCTGAATTTGTCGAGGTCTACGGGATCAGCGGCACTGCGCAGGCAGATATCAAATCGCGCTTTAAGAAGTTCATAGGAAAACCGATTGACACGGTCCAGATCGAAAAGTCGATAGCCGATCTACAGGGGACTGGCCTCTACTCCACGATCAACTACAACATGACGGAGCAGGACGGCCGGGTTGGCCTGCTCATTCGTCCACGCAACAAGACATGGGGACCGCCGTTTATGAATCTCGGCCTTCCCATTCTTGCGAACGACGCGAATAACGTACAGCTTGGAATCGGTGTGCGAGCGACCTTCTTCAACATGTACGGGCCTGGTTCGGAGCTTCGGCTGGAAGGAATGCTGGGCCAGCCTGCTGTACTCAGTGCGGAGCTGTTCAAACCGCTGACAGTGGGCTCCAAGGCTTTCATTGCTCCTCATGGATACCTTGCGCGCCAGATCAATCCATACTACGTGGGCAACCAGCAGCTGGAGCAGTATCGCGAATATCGCAACGGGCTCGGGCTGGATCTTGGGTATCAGTTCAATTCGCGGACAGAGTTACGCGCCGGCGAAGATGTTCAATGGTTCAACGAACATCGCACCATCGGCACAGGTGGACAGCAGGAGTTTAGCCTCATCCCATTCGTGAGCCGACTGCGGTTCCAATATCTTGGACAGAACGACTATATGGTTCCGACGTCCGGCAGCGTCGCCTCGGTCAGCTACAACTACTTCACCAAACGGCCGAACGATGCTGGAGGGTACTCACAGGCCTCCGGGAGGCTTGAGCAGTTCATCCCGATACGGTCGAAGGATGTTCTGTTCGTGCAGGCCCAGGGAGGCACAAGCTTCGGAGCGGACAATCTGGGCCTGGCGGGGCTGACGCTGGGTGGACCCCTGCGGCTGAGCGCATACGCACGAAACGAGCTGCTGGGAACCGATTACTTTCTGGGGCAGGTCGGATATCTCCACCTTCTGGCAAAGCTGAATCCAATCTTTGCGGACTCTGTGTACGCTGGTGGACTGTATGAGATCGGCAAGATGTACGGCGGAAATGCCCAGACGCCTTCTACACCTAACGACGTGGCTGCTGTCGTCGTTCTCAAGACATTCATCGGCCCCGTCTTTGGTGGCCTGAGTATCGGAGATAGTGATCATCGCCGCTGGTACCTCGGAGTAGGCCGAATCTTCTAAGCATGCTCCGTCAGCGCGGCGATTTATCA
>DASTSJ010000292.1:0-5736 GCA_035760765.1 Edaphobacter sp.
AGAATCAGCAGAATTGTGGCAGGTTCTCTTCGTATCGCTTCTCGCCGTACTCGTCTTGAAGCAACTGCTCCGCCATGCGTCCAAGGGCAGTTTTGGGTGCAGCTGAATGGGTTGAGTCTGAACAGCTGGCGAGCCAAGGGGCGATGTCATGGACCGCAACGGGTTCGCATATGCCAAAGCCCTGGCCGTAATCAGCGCCAAGAATGGCGGCCGCTTCAATCAGTTCGGGAGATTCCAGTCCTTCAACAGTCACTCGGGTACCACAGGCATGTGCCAGGCGAGTGAGGTTCAAGATGAACTGGAGAGCCCGATGCGGATTTGCGGCTGCATTTTTCACCAGTGCCTGATCGATCTTTATCTCGTCGAAGGGAATTTCTTCCATTCGGAGCAGGGAACTATAGCCCGCACCGAGATCGTCCTGTGCAAGGCGAAAGCCGTATTCTCGCAGTCGGCTTACGAACTCTTTGCCGCCGGGGAGTTCGCAATTGAACCTGCCGGTCTCCAGGATCTCTATTGTTACCCGGGAAGCAGGAACGTGGCCCCGAGCGGTGCATTCGAGCAAAGCGCGTTCGTATTCTTCATTGCCGATGGCCTCGGCTGGAAGGTTAATCGAGAACAGCGGTGCGAGACCCTTTTGCTCCAGGCACTGAAAGTCCGAGCACAGGTGCCCCAACATTTGCCGGAAGAGGTCCAGTAGTTCACTTTCCCCAAATGCCGGAAGGAAGCGTAGCGGGGAGATAAGGCTGCCATTCTCTCTACGCAGTCGGGCCAGCATCTCCAGCTTGTGGAGTTTCCCTGTTTTGAGATCGATGATGGGTTGATAAAGGGGCGTGACGGAGGATCGCATAAGCAGACCGCGGTATTCCTCCTGCTCGCGATAGGGCACTACCTCAGGTCGGTCCAGGCGGTGCAGGGCGTTTTCCACCAGGTTTTTAAGATGATTGAGAAGACCCTGTATCTCAGGCGTCGAGAAGTAGCCCGGGAATTCACTGTAGATGACAAGGATCGCGGAGGAATTTCCTGATGCATCGAGCAGGGGCATCGAAGCGCTTGAACGGAATCCGAGGTCAATGCCCACGGACTTCCAGGGTAAGAGGTAATCATCGAGCGCCCAGGCATCTACCACGATCGTCTTACGGCTTCGCCAAGCCCGTCCGGCGGGGCCGCAGCCCGCGGGGATGCTCTCATCGATGCTGAGATAGGGGATGATGCCTTTTTCCATTGCTTCGAGATATTGATCGATAGTCCTGCCGGCTGACGCCTCAATCTGAATCTGTCTTTGACGGTTGACCCTTGCGAAGAAGGCGTTCACGTTGCCCGGCAGTTGCGACAGGATGTTCAGGATTCGGCGTACCAGATCGGCGTTATTGCTGGAGGCCAGCACCTGTTCATCCAACTCGTGGTGCGCGCGATTCAGTTGAGCCTTCACCTGCTGATAGCCAAAGATTTGGGCTTCCAGTTCAAGGTGAATGCGTCGGGAGAGTGCGGCGCGCACAAGATCTTCTTCCGAAACATCGTTGATTATTGGAAGTATGGCGCGCAGCAGATGCAGTTCCAACATTCCGAATGTCTGCAGCAACCAGAGGATTTCTACGCCGGCGAGGGCATTCGCGCGTCCTGCACTCTCAGCGGCGGAGCGATGGTCCGTTCGCGTGAGGTCCGGCGAAACCAGCCGCACCATGTGCTCGCCAACTCTTGTAGCCAGCGTGTCCAGTTCTGTTGGTGTGAAGCGTCTGAAGAGGGCAGCCTTGTCAGCATCCATCTGGATGGAGGTCAGTAGTTCGGCGACAAAGCTTCGCGCACTGTGAGACATACTGTTCTCAACCCGACGAAGAACGCGCTTGATATCATCGCCGTAAGCATCCATCGTCCCCAAAACACTTAAGATCACTTTTGGCCCCTGATTCCTGCTGATCTGCGAGGTCAACACTACGTACATAGAGGCGATGAGGCAAGAGATTTTTGAGATTGCTCCATGAGACGAAATACTGTCTACTACCCGACAAAGAGCAAAGACTTCCCTCTGTCGAATTCGGGACAGGCTTCGGCGGCGCCATGCGAAGCTGTTTTGCTGGAACGATGACGCTCTGCATGTCGCGGGCGAGCTGATTCATTCCGCGCGTCAGCCAGGATGATCGGGTTCCCTGTGTCTTATGCTTCTATGGCTGCATCGACTACGTCAGTCGCGCACGCGGATCACAATTTTGCCGAAGGCTCCTTGTTCGAGACGATCGAAGGCTCTTGGCGCCTCGTTAAAGGAGTAGACGGAGTCGATCACGGGCCGCAGCTTGATCTCGTCGAATTTGCGGAGCATGTCTTCGAGGGCGCGACGAGGGCCCACGGTGATTCCGCGCAGGACGCACAGCTTCTGGATGAGACCGAAGATCGGAATGTTCGCGTCAAATCCTTCGATTACTCCAATGATCGAGATCTGGCCTTCCGGGCGGATGGCCTGGACCGAGCGTGCGAGGTTGGGGCCGCCGACGACTTCGAGGATCTGGTCGACGCCCTGCTTGTTGGTAAGCGCGAGGGCTTCTTTCTCCCAATCAGGGTGAGTCTTGTAGTTAATCGTGTGGGTGGCGCCGAGAGCCCTAGCGCGCTGCAGCTTCTCGTCGCTGGATGAGGTGACGATGGTACGAGCTCCGAAGGCATGCGCGATCTGGAGTCCAAAGAGGGAGACTCCGCCGGTGCCCTGGAGCAGGACGGTTTGCGAGGAGTCGAGACCGCCCTTTTCGACCAGCGCGTACCAGGCAGTGAGTCCGGCACAAGGAAGGGCAGCAGCCTCGTCGTTGGTGAGATATGCGGGCGCGAGGGCGAGCGCCTGTTCGTCAAGAACGAGGTACTCGGCGAGTGCTCCGGGGATGACGTTGCCCAGAGTGTAGAGGGATTCCTTGGAAGTAGGGCGGCCATCGACCCAACGGGTGCAGTAGTTGGTGACAACACGATCGCCGACCTTGAAGCGCGTGGCATCCGGGCCGAGAGCGACGACCTCACCGACGGCATCAGCGACCTGTGTCATTGGAAACTCAAGATGCGGGTTGTAGACGCCGTCGTAGAGCAGTTTGTCGCGATAGTTGAGTGCAACGGAGGAGATGCGGATGAGGGCTTCTCCGGCCGCTGGGGCGGGTTTGGAGACCTCATTGAGAACCAGGTTTTCACGGCCAAAGGCCTGAAGCTGCCATGCTTTCATTGCGAATCCCTCCGAAGCGTTATCACTTGGATGATTGTCGCCAATACATCGTTTCAACGAAGTTGGAGACCTGATTGTGTGATCAGGCAACACACGGAAGTTGTAGAAAGCTTTTGCGGAAGTGCTGGTAGCGTCGAGTTGAGGGCATGTTGCCCATGAGGAAAACAACGATGCGTCGCACTCTTCTCGCGTTAGCGCTTACTGCCTTGGGATTCAGCGGGGTCGCACAAGCCAATACCATCTCCCCCGGTGTCTACAACCTTTATGACGCCTACGTCGCCGGGTATTCGGTGACCGGTACGCTCAACCTGAAGAAGTCGGGAGAGATTGCTTCATCCCATCTGACGTTCAACGATCCGAATGTTGCAAACACCGACTTGCCGCTGTTCAACGTCGTGGACATCAGCAACACTTACAACGGGCTTAGCCAAAACTACCTGACGACGAAGACCTCCAGCGGTCAGATTGCTCTGTACTTCAATACGATTGCCGATGCGAATGGCAACCTCGACCTGTGTCTTGGCAGTGCACAGTGCGGAACATCGCCGGGTACGATCAATCCTTCTACGATGCAGATCTATGGCTTCTACAATCCAGCGGTTGGAAGCAATCCCGGTCTGCAGGTGACGCAGTTCATGAGCGGATATCTGTCTCAGGATGATCTCAGCAACACTTCCAGCTCTTCAGTCGTGTCTGAGCCACTATCGGTTCTGCTGGTGGGAACAGGTATTCTTGGGCTCGCGGGAGCAATGCGGCTTCGTCGGAGCTAGCTGGCTTGAGCAGGGTTCCTGGCGGAGTAGCGCTCGGTCAGGAAGGTAATTGTTTATCGAACCTGAGAATAAAAGAGCGGCACACGATGGTGTGCCGCTCTTTCTTCTTGAAGCCGCGATCCATTTACCTGAGTCGTGAGCCGAGCTCGATCTCGTCTGAATCAGCGAAGGTGGCCAGAACGGGTTTGCCGTCTTCGCCGTGTGATGCGGCGAGGAGCATGCCGTGGGATTCAAGCCCTCGCATCTTGCGCGGAGCAAGGTTGGCGACGATGATGATGCGCCGTCCGACGAGGTCCTCGGGCGCGTACCACTGGGCGATGCCGGAGAGAATCTGGCGCTTCTCGTAACCAAGGTCCACCTCAAGCCGGAGAAGCTTATCAGCCTTGGGGATACGTTCGGCGACGAGGACTTTCGCGACACGAAGATCAACCTTGATGAAGTCGTCGATGGCGATCTGAGAGCCTTGCTCCTGCGGAGCGGAGGCTGCTGCTGCGGCGGCAAAGATGCCGGAGGCCGGCGCTTCGCTATGCGGTGCAGGGGGCTTGGCTAGTTCGGGGACGGGTGCGGAAGAGCCGCCAACATGGGAGCCAGGATTCTGCTGGGGGAGAGCCGTGGTGCGGGGTGCTGCTCCGGGGTGCGTGGAGTTGTCAGGTGCAGGCGCTGTGTGGGTGGTCTTCTCGTCGACGAGTTTTGACGGAGCGGGCGGGGTTGCGGGATTTTCTGCGTCGGTCATGATCTGGATGAGTCCTTTGTCGGCGCGAGGGAAGATGGGGCCGAGTGTGCCGAGTCTTGTGCCTGCCTGGAGGCTGCCCCAGGTGAGGTTATTCAGTTCGCCGTTCATCGCGGCGGCTTCAATGTCGCCGAGGCCCAGCTGCTCCCAAACCTTCGCGGTGGAGTAAGGGAGGATGGGGTAGAGGAGAGCGGTGATGATGCGGATCGCTTCGGCTGTTACCGCGAGAACGGCCCGAAGATCTTCGCGTGCCTGTGAATCGTCCGATTTCGCAAGTTTCCAGGGTGTGCTTAGGGAGAAGAAACCGTCAACTTCGGTGATGAAGGCCGAGATGCTGGTAAGGACCCGCGTGAGTCGGGTCCCGGTGAAATCATCTGCGATGGAAGAGATCAAAGCGGATGCGGAGTCCTGCAGCTTCTGAGCGGCTTCTGCGAGGGCTGGAGTTGCGGGCAGACGAAGCTCAGGATGTGTGCTCTCGAGATTCTTATCGATCATCGCGAGTGTGCGACTGACGAGATTGCCGTAGCCGTTGGCGAGATCGGAGTTGTAGCGCTGCACGAGTGCGTCGAAGGAGAAACTGCCGTCCTGGCCGAAGGGAATCTCACGCAGGAGAAAGTAGCGGAGGACATCGGAGGCGAAGAGGTCCTGCTCGTGCTTCCAGTACTCGTCGGAGAGGGGAGCGCCGGGCCAGTCGATGGGCTTCTGCTTGAGGGCGCCAAAGGCGTCGAGGATGGTCTCAGTGCGCACGATGTTGCCGCGCGATTTGGACATCTTCGACTCCTCGAAGAGGAGCCAGCCGTGGGCCTGGAGTTTTTTGGGCAACGGGAGTCCGGCGGCAAGAAGGAAGGCGGGCCAGTAGACGCAGTGGAAGCGGATGATCTCCTTGCCGACGAGGTGAAGGTCGGCAGGCCAGAACTTCTGGAGCCTGGCGATATCGTCGGGATTTTCGCTGCCGTAGCCGACGGCGGTCATGTAGTTGGCGAGCGCGTCGAGCCAGACGTAAATGACATGCTTCTTCTGCGAGGTGGAGGCAGCGGGTTCGGGGA
>DASTSJ010000293.1:0-7205 GCA_035760765.1 Edaphobacter sp.
TGTTTCCGGTCGGGGATTTTACCGAAGATAAATGGCGTCAGTATGAGTGGGCGTACTATCGCCTCATTGAAAAGGCGGACGAGCAAATAGGAGTTGTGCTCAATGCCCTTCGGGCTGCAGGTAAAGCTGACGATACCGTCATCGTTCTTCTTTCAGACCATGGAGATTGTCAGGGGGCACATGGCTGGAATCAGAAAACAGTGTTTTATGAAGAAGCAACTCGTGTTCCCTTCATCGTTTCCTGGCCATCCTACATCCGCCAGGGAAGATCAGAGCGGTTGGTCAACACGGGAATTGACCTCATTCCTACTCTCTGCGATGTGGCGGGCATCCGTCCGCCGGCGCATCTTCCCGGAGAGAGCGTGATTGACAACCTCCCAACTGAGCGGAAATTCGTCGTGTCTGCAAACCGGTTTATTCAAGGAGCGTCGGTTGATGGGAATGTGCCGACAGCCACCGGCAGGATGCTCAGGAGTACACGCTACAAATACTGTGTCTATAGCGAAGGTGGAAGCAGAGAATCACTCGTTGACCTCCAAAATGATCCCGGTGAGATGGTCAATCTGGTGGGTAACGAGAGATTTGAGGGGGTCTTAAAAGACCACAGAAAGATGCTGCAGGAGTGGTGCAGAAAGACCAGTGATACCTTCGCTTTTGTCTAGCACAGAATCTCTGCGATGCAATTGCTGGCGACGAAGCACCGCGTTAGATAAAAGCGAGTGCTGCGCGTGTATTGTCCGTGCTTTTTCAAGCGGAGTCCGAGTCATGGATGGTGGAGGCGGCGGGAGTCGAACCCGCGTCCGAAAAAACCTTCGTCAGAGAGCTTTCATGCTTTTTCCGGTTCTAAAGTCTCGTCAGCCGCGCTTAGAACGGACGAAGATGCGCCGCTGACCAGCCTGATCGATCTCGCTTTCCCCGCTCAGGCGGTGCAGGGAAGAGCCAGCCTACTGTGCGACGATCGGTACGGGCCCATAGGCGAAGCCCGAGCGATCGGCTACTTAGTTAATTAAGCAGCAAGTGCGAATTGAGGTTCGGCACTTATAGTTTTGTGAGCGATTACGGGTGTCCACACCCCGGCATGCCTCTCTGCCGCAAGCAATCCCGTCGAAGCCGTGACGCCCCCATTCTGGAGCTGGCACCAACCTTGCATTGGGCCTAACAAAGAACTGTCTCTATTATAGCTGCGTGGTGAGGGAAGTTTAGGCACTCGCTATCAGGCGAAGGCCAGGATGATTGCGCCGATCGCGATCAGGGAAGCGCCTCCGACCTTCATCGGGGTCAGCTTCTCGCCAAGGAAGAGCCACGCCCCGAGGATGACCAGAACCACGCTCAACTTGTCCACGGGAGCTACGCTGGATGCCGGCCCAAGCTGGAGCGCCCGGAAGTAGCACAGCCAGGAGAGTCCAGTCGCGATTCCCGAGATACCGAGGAAAAGCCAGCTTCGCGGTGGTATCTGGGCAATCCCGTGAGGAGCCTCAAAGCTGAGGGCTATCGCCCAGGTAAAGACGACGATCACGGATGTCCGGATCGCCGTTGCCAGATTCGGATCGATTCCAGCGACCCCAACCTTTGCCAGCAGCGCGGTCGCAGCCGCAAAGAAGGCCGAAAGCATAGCCCAGAAAAACCAACCCATAGAGTTGGAGCATATCTGCTTTTTGCCGAGTTGTGGCCGAAGTGATTCGCTTAGAGCGAAGCGCCCTGCAGATCTACGTCCTGCCAGTCGCCGCGTTCGATTCCGGCTCGAATCTGCGCCGGAGTCTTGCCCTTCTTGGTCTGCTGGTAGGCATAGACTGCCTCCTGCATGCAGGTTGAGCAGGCCGCACCATGCGTTCCTTCAAAGCAGCTGTGCAGG
Source organism: Edaphobacter sp. (assembly GCA_035760765.1). Lineage (GTDB taxonomy): Bacteria > Acidobacteriota > Terriglobia > Terriglobales > Acidobacteriaceae > Edaphobacter. The sequence continues at coordinate 1,853 of DASTSJ010000293.1, forward strand.
CTGTTGTGCCCCAGGGCTCGATCGCAGCGGCAGTAGCAGGGCATCTGGTGCAGGACCGCCGGAATCTTCGCCGCCATCTTATAGGCAGTTACCTGATAAGGATGGGAGAAATAGGGGCCCGTCAGCTGATTACCGCTCATGATGGGAGGAAGTGGCTTGGCGGGTGGCTTCGCGTTGTACGCCGGGATCTCGACGGCAGGGTTACTCCACTGTGCTGACGCTGCAACCGTTATCAGGCCCAATGCGAAAAGACCAAGAATCCGCTTCATGGATACATCATAGGCAAAGTCAGCCATGAACGTGGGCAAAAAAAGACGGCACGAACTAAAGTTCGTGCCGGGAGGCCAGTGACGCAACTTGTGTCAGCCGAGGTTCGATCACTCAAAGCTGAAATCTGTCCGGGATCAATCATCCCCGTAAAGAAAATATACCACAAAATGGAAAAACAACTACCGAAAATATGGAGGGCCATAGAAATTTTCGTTCAAATCGCTTGAAGCAAAATGCCATATTTCATCTATGTTGTTGAAAATAAGATGCTTTTATTGGATATGCTTATTTTTACATTCTTCGGAAAATATTTTGAGAGCTGCTTCCAAAATCTGGAACAAGTTGATGCACGTGGAGATTTGCCCCGGTGGGGAGGTGCAAAAGTAGAGCAGCTAGAGGTCAATGAATTCACTTCACCCATCTGCATTTAGAATCATGAAACTGCTGAAAACTAAAAGAGACGTGCATGACGGCCATTCGTGAGAAAAAAAAGGCTCTGACGTTCCAGGAGCTCTTGTTCAGGCTTCAACGGTTCTGGGCGGACCAGGGATGTGTGCTCCAGCAACCCTATGATGTAGAGGTAGGTGCCGGCACCATGTCACCGGACACATTCCTCCGCGTGCTGGGCCCGAAGCCCGTTCGTATCGCCTATGCGCAACCCTCGCGCCGCCCTGCTGACGGCAGATACGGGGAGAATCCAAACCGTCTTTTCCGCCACACGCAGCTTCAGGTCATCCTCAAGCCGCCACCGGAGAGGATCCAGGAGCTTTATCTTGAGTCGCTTGAGGCGATCGGGATCGATCTGCGCGAACACGATATCAAGTTCGAAGAGGACAACTGGGAGTGGCCGGTGGGTGGCGCCTGGGGAGTCGGCTGGCAGGTGATGCTCGATGGCCTGGAGATCACCCAGTTTACGTACTTCCAGCAGTGCGGTGGAATGGACCTTGATCCCATCTGCGGCGAGATCACCTACGGACTCGAGCGAATTGCAGGGTTCCTGCAGGATGTCGACTCGATCTACGACATTGTCTGGGCTGTCGAGCCCGACACTGGCCGCAAGGTGACCTACGGCGAGATGCGCCTGGCCGAAGAGGAGCAGTTCTCGGCCTACAGCTTTGATTATGCTGAAGTTCCGAAGCTGTGGGAGCACCTGAAGCTCTATGAAGCGGAGTGTCTTGATCTTCTTGACAAGAGCAAAAAGATGAGTGAGATGGACCCCTTGGCACTCAAACGCTTTCCTGTCCTCGGGGCATATGAGCTGGCCCTGAAATGCTCGCACGTCTTCAATCTGCTGGATGCGCGTGGCGCAATTTCGGTGACGGAGCGTGTCGGAGTGATGGCGAGGATTCGTTCGCTAGTGGTTGGTGTAGCCAAGGCGTACGCTGCGCAGGGAGAGCTTCGTTCGAAGGAAGCCGCTTCTGGTATCGCTGGGTAAGTTAGGCAGTAGACGGACACGGGATGTTTACTCCGGTCCGAAGGAAAGATGAGTTCAAGATGGCGGATTTCCTCTTAGAGATTGGTTTGGAAGAGGTCCCTGCGCGCATGATCGCGGGAGCCGAAGCAGAGCTGAAGCGTCGTGTGTTGGCCCTATTGGAGCGGGAGCATCTGGCGCAGTCCGATGTCTCAAGCAAGAGCTTTTCTACGCCTCGCAGGCTTGCGGTCCTCATCTCGGGCGTTGCGGACCAGCAGGAGGATATCCGCGAGGAGCTTACCGGTCCCTCGGTGAAGGTCGCTTATAAGGATGGCGCACCCACCCCAGCTGCGATGGCCTTCGCGAAGAAGGCGGGCGTGGCGGTCGACGAACTCAAGACGGTGACCACTCCCAAGGGAGAGTACCTGGTTGCATCGGTCCTGAAGCAGGGCAGGCGCACCTCCGAGGTGCTGGCCGAAGAGCTTCCGAAGGAGATCGCCTCTATTTACTGGGCCAAGAACATGTACTGGCGTCTCGGCAAACCCGAGCGTTTCGTCCGCCCGGTCCGCTGGCTGCTTGCTCTGCTCGACGATCAGATCGTTCCCTTCGAGTTCGGTGGGAAAACCGCTGGCAAGCTGACCTATGGGCACCGCATCCTGTTTGGCGAAGAGGCTCTCGCCGTCAAATCACCCAAGGACTATGAAGCCGCGCTTCTCGACGCCAAGGTGATCGCAGATGTGGAGACTCGCCGCCAGAAGATTCGCAAGGCTCTTGATCACGTCACCCGCACCATTGCTGGCGCGCGCTGGCGCGAGGATCATGCTCTGATCGACACGCTGACGCACCTGACGGAGTGGGCTTCCGATCGTGCCGTGGTCCTCGGCAACTTCGAGTCTGAATATCTTTCGCTTCCGGAAGAGGTTCTGGTCACCGTCATGCGTGACCATCAGAAATACCTCGCCCTTGAGGACGAGAGCGGCAAGCTGATGCCGCACTTTCTGGCCGTTTTGAATACTGAAGCTGCGGATGCGGGCCTTGCCGTGATCCGGCATGGCAACGAGCGGGTGCTTCGCGCCCGGTTCAACGACGCTCGTTTCTTCTGGGAGTTCGATCAGAGGGTTCCGCTGAAGGAGCGCGTTAAGCAGCTCGAAGACGTCACCTTCCAGAAGGAGCTGGGTAGCTATGCCGCGAAGACGGGCCGCGTACGCGAGCTTGCGCTTGGACTGGCTGAGCTGTCGGTCTCGCGTGGCTCGCAGGTCGATGCCGTGGCTCTGGACGAGGCGGCGCTGCTGGCAAAGACCGATCTGACGACCGAGCTGGTCAAAGAGTTCACCGAACTGCAGGGAATCGTCGGCGGACTGTACGCAAGGGCGCAGGGAACCTCAGCGACCGCGGCGGATGCCATGTACGACCAGTACCTGCCGGCCTCGATGGAAGACAGCGTACCGCGTACGGTAGAAGGATCTTTGCTCGCGATCGCTGACCGAGCCGATACGATCGCTGGTATGTTTGGCCTGGGTATGGAGCCGACCGGTTCCAAGGATCCCTTTGCGCTGCGTCGTGCAGCCAATGGCATCGTCAAAATTCTTGCCGAGAGCCCAACTTCGGTTCCCCTCACCCTCAGCGAGATCGCCGGACGAGCCACGGCAAACGAGGCGGTCGAGAGCCGTGTTCGCGCGTTTCTTGTGGAGCGCCTGGAGTTCTATCTTCGCGAGGTTCGCGGAGAGGCCTACGATGTGGTCGCAGCCGTGCTGGCGGCCGGAAACGATGATGTTCGTGATGCAATTGCCCGCGCACAGGCTGTTAGCGCGGTCCGAGCCTCGGCCGATTTCGCGGCGGTAAGCGCAGCATTCAAGCGGATGAAGAATATTCTCGGCCAGGCGAAGGAGAAGGGGTACGCCGATCTGGCGTCGCATGAGGCGGAGGTGGAGAACATGCACCCCACGCAGGCTGATCTGAAACAGGCTGCGCACGCGCTGCAGCACAAGGTGGAGCAGCTTCGTGAAGATCACCAATACGTGCCAGCGCTGGAGGCGGTTGCCACGCTGCGTCCGCAGGTGGATGCCTTCTTCGACCAGGTCATGGTCATGGATCCCGACGAGAAGGTGCGCAGGAGCAGGCTTGCCCTTCTGACCTCAATCCTGAAGAGCTTCTCGGGAATTGCCGACTTCTCGGAGATCGTTACCGCGGGATAGGCAAGACTTCAATTCAGCCGCTGCAGCCGGGCGATCAGTTTCTCGGCCAGCGGCTCACCGGATTCGGTCCACAGCAGACGGCTGGAGATACCGCAGTTTTTCTCGACGGAAAGCGTGAAGGCCAGCAGTATCTCGACGTTCTGCTGCACGTGCTTCTGTGTTTCTTCGTCGAGCACTTCCTCCTGCTCTTCGTCCATCACCCACGGGGTGTCGAGGCCAAAGTCCACGCGGATATGGCCATTTTGCTCATAGGTGGCCTGGTCGAACTGCGGTCCGAAACCGATAACCTTGACGGTGAATGGCTCCCGGCGCCAAAGCGTATCGAGAGCAGCTTCCGAGATGGGAGCTTCGTTCGCTTCAGGCGTCCAGAGTCTCCACTTCATCTCAAACTCGTACGCCATGTCATCGTGAAGCTGTTCCGTAGCTTCAGCGACGGCGTTCTCGATGATGGACTCCTCGCCGGTCTCGGAACGCTCGTCGTTGACGTAGACGCGCTGGAAGACGGGCGATTCGGTAAAGCTGAGGGGATAGACGGTCGCGGCAGAGACCCGCTTTTCGCCGCTCACCTTTGAAAACTGCCGCAGCACGGAGACGAGCGCCGCGGGGAGTGCTTCAAAGCGGAAGTTCGGAAACCACAGGCTGAGATAGAGCTGGTCTGCCATTTCGATAGTGTACAGGCGGGAGGAAACCGGGAGAAACGCAGCCGACATGAGAGATGAGAAGATAAGGGGGACGGTTCACGATGCAGGTTTCGGTAGATCGGCTACGAAAGGTTTTGCTGGCGGGCGCGGGCTTTCTCATCTTTGTGATCGCCGGCTTTCTGGGCTATGCACACTACCGCACGCATCGCTTTCTGAAAGAGCTGCCTCGCAAGCTGGGTGCCGACATTCGGCAGGAGACCAACTCCTTCACCTGGTCCCAAACCGTCAAGGGACGAACGATTTTCACGGTTCACGCGGCGAAGGCTATCCAGCATAAGAATGGCCAGTACACGATGCACGATGTAGGAATCGTTGTCTATGGCAAGGGAGAGGGCGACGCCAAGCGCGTAGATCGTATTTACGGCAAAGAGTTCGAACTGGACCAGGCTGAAGGCGTCGTCAAGGCGATGGGTGAAGTGCATCTTGATCTTCAGGCTCCGGCGGGTCCTGGCACAGCCGTTCAGGCCGATGCTGCTCACAATGAAGATCTGAAGAACGCGAAGCTGATTCACGTGAAGACGAGCGGGCTTGTCTACCTTCAGAAACTTGGGGTTGCAGCGACGGATCAGGATATCGAGTTTGAGTACAACGGCATGATGGGACATGCCAAGGGAGCCGACTACAACGCCGATACCGGTGTTCTGCTATTGCATTCGGGCGTGCGTGTCAGCGGAATGGATCAGGGCAAGCCAATTCTGCTGACGGCAGGTGGCGGCGAGTTGGATCGGATGGACCGGCGCATCGTCCTCACGCACGCAAAATTTGTCACCAGCAAC
>DASTSJ010000294.1:0-4886 GCA_035760765.1 Edaphobacter sp.
CTTCCCGACGTCCAAAGAACCCTCAATTGGGTGCGGCTGGCATCGCGTTATCCGGTCCGTATCCGCATCACGGATCCACCCGCGGGTGGTCTGCGCATGGGTGAGGTCGCCATCGTAGGAATGCGGCCCAGATCATGAGCGACGCCGCCACAACGACGGCGCCTGCACCAGGGCAGCCGGGCCGCGAACCATCATGGCTTACCTCTCTCTGGGCTCTGATCCAGTCGGAGATGAGCTCTTATCCCGGGCGACCCTTGCTCGTGCTCCGCATCGTGCTCGCATGCACGGCGGTAATGTTTGCAATCATCGTCTTCCGGATTCCCGGCGGCGTGCTCGGTGCGTACTATCCGATTCTTGTTTCGCGCGACAGCCTTAAATCCACCCGGCGCTCCGCCCTCTGGATCACCGCTGCCTGCACTGCCGGAGCCGTCGAGGTCGTCCTGGGAGCGATGCTCTTCGTCGGCTCGCCTTTCCTGCACCTGATCTGGGTTTGGGGAACGCTGTTCCTCGCCTTCTATCTCATCAGCTCTCTCAAGGTCTATGAGGTCGCCCTCGCTCTAGGACTCTTCTTCACCAACACGATCACCATCTGGGATCAGCCCATCTCCGCCGATCTGCGACTGCGCCAGACACTCTTCACCCTGATGGTGATCTTCATCGGCTGCGGCGCGTCCATCGTCGTCGAATACCTGCTCGCCCGCACCCACGCGCCCGATGCTGTCCTTGGCGGCATCCAGGAGCGGCTCGAGCTTACCGGCAACGTTCTTCGCGGATACCTCGAAGACCGGCCCGATTGGGAGAAGCAGCTTCATCTCGTCCATCGCTACTCCGCCCGCGGTACGGCAACGCTGCGCGGCTTCATCGCGGAAGCGGGCTACAGCTTTGAACAGCAGCAGCGCCTCTCTACAGCCCTGTCGCTCTCAGGACGGCTGATCGACCTCACCGCCACCCTGATGGAGACGACAGAGCTGCCAACCGTGGCTGATCGCGAGCTTTGCGCCGCGGTCAGCCGCAATCTCCTCATCCTCAGCACAAACCTTTTGCGCCAGGAGATTCCTGACTGGATCGACCTTGACGATCGCTTCGAGACGCATGCCCCGCTGTTGGCCGAGATCGAACGCACCGTCGAGCTTCTGGCCGAGAGCCTCTCGCAGCCTATGTGGAGCAACCCTGCACATGCCCCGGCAAGGGCTGCCTCCAAATCTTCCAGCGGCATCTTCGTTGCCTCCAGCCAGAAGACGCACGTCCGGTTCGCCATTCGCGGAGCGTTGAGCGCCATCGTCTGCTACATGTTCTACATGAGTGTCGGCTGGACCGCGCTCAGCGCATCGGTCGCCACCTGCATCCTAACCGCGCTGCCCATCACTGGAGCCTCCCGGCACAAACAGCTTCTGCGGTTTGCCGGAATCGTACTCGGCGCATGTGCTCTCGGCTTCACAGCCCAGATGCTCATCCTGCCCCAGATCGACTCCATCCTCAGCTACACGCTGCTCTTCGCCGCCGTCACCTTCATCGGCGCATGGATCGGCACCTCCAGCCCGCGCATCGCCTACGCCGGCGTCCAGATCGTTCTCGCCTACGAGCTTGTCAACCTAAACCGCTTCTCCATTAACCCGTCCCTGGTTCCCGCTCGCGACACCGTCCTCGGAATTGCCCTCGGCATCGGCGCCATGTGGCTCATCTTTGACCATCTGTGGGCCACCTCCTCGGTCGATAGCCTCCGCCCCATGCTCAGCTCTACCATCCGCCAGATCGCTCGGCTCTCTGAGATCGCCCAACCGGCCCAGCTTGAGCAGCAGACCAGCGAGATCATGCGACGGTTCGAGAAGCTCCGTGCGCTCGTAGAAGCGTCCTTCTTCGAAGCCTTTCCCAAAGCGCCGCCCGATGAGCAGCTACTGGAGCGCGCCAAGGACTACCTGCCCCAACTGCGCGCCGCCCTGCTGATCCGCACCGGGCTCATCCATCACCAGGGAAGCTCCAGCAGCCAGTGCCAGCCTGATCTTGTCGTTCAGGTTCAGCAGCGCTCCTCCCTGCTCCTTGAAGAGATCGCGCAGCAGGTCGAGAGCAACTCCTTCCCTTCGTCCCAAGCTCTTGATCCTGCGGATCGAAGTCTCCTGAATCGTCTGAAGGTGGGTGCTGAACTTGCTCGGCAGGGCGAGGTCGACTGCGATCTGACGGAGCTGCGCCTCTGCTCGTCGCTGCTAAACGTCGTGCATCATCTCCATGGATCGCACGTCAGCGCGCTTGAACCTCTGCCATCGCGCTGAACGTGTGTCTTCCTACCAGCCCGTCTGGCTCATCCTCCGGAGAATCACACCGCTGTAGCTGTTCATCCGTTCAGGACGACGCCTTCGAGGAGCAGGCAGGATAGCTGCCAGCCGTGCAGCCTGCTCCCTGCCGACCGCGCGCGCGGGAACACGATAGTAATACCGGCACGCCGCATCGGCGCCATATACTCCGGGACCCCACTCCACAATATTCAGATAAAGCTCGAGAATGCGGCGCTTGCCCAGGACAGCCTCGGCCACGGGAACCAGCGAGGCCTCCGCGCCTTTGCGCAGGATGGACCGTCCCGTCCCGAAGAAGAGATTCTTCACCAACTGTTGCGTCAGCGTCGAGGCGCCTCGCGTCCGGCCACCTTCCATATCTTCCGCCGCAGCAATCTTGATCTCGTGCCAGTCGAATCCGTGATGCTGATAAAAACGTCCGTCCTCCGCCGCAATCACGGCGTGCTGAAGATTCGGCGAGATCTGCTCCAGGGGAAGGAAGCGGTAGTGCTTGAGATAAGGGGTGCCACTGATCCATGCCTGCACATGCCGCTCAACCTGCACGACCGTGGTCGGCGGATCGATCCAGCGGAGCGCCACAAGGGTCAGCGCCGCCAAAGCCCACAACAGTGCAATGCTGAGGACCACCCACCGAACTATGAGAAGCAGCAGGGAACGCTTTCGAGCCAGGGTCTCTCACCTTGTGGTGATGTATCAGACATCATCATAAGCAGGCGAACGGTCTTGGAGCGAACAAAACCAGGTCAGAAAAAGTTGAAGAGATAATGGAGCCGATGAGCGGATTTGAACCGCTGACCTACTGATTACGAATCAGTTGCTCTACCAGCTGAGCTACATCGGCACTCTGAAGGAAACCGCGCAGACCACCCGTCCGCACAAAAATTCCCTTTGCCTGCATAGACAAGTCTACCGGGAATGCCCCGGCCACGCAACGGTCGTCTGCCTCATCCTCGGAATCACGAATCGATTAACCTCAATGCATCATGCGTGTCTTTGCTGCACGGTTTTTGAGAGCATGTCTTGCTCTCATCGTCCTTCTCGCTATGCCCGTACTCTCTTCGTCAGCCGATCCACTCGCCTCCGCCTCTGCTGCCTCATCACCGCGCGAGATCATCGCCTATGTCTTTCCGCAAGACCGCGTCCTTGCTCCTGATGAAATCAACGTTCGTCGCCTGACGCGCATCAACTATGCCTTCGCAAATATTAAGGATGGACAGATCGTCGAGGGCTTCTCCCATGACGCAGAAAACTTCGCCATCTTAAATAGGCTCAAGCGTACGAATCCCTCGCTTAAGATCCTCGTCTCGGTCGGCGGTTGGACATGGTCCGGTGGATTCTCCGATGCGGCTCTGACTCCTCACTCCCGCGAGCGCTTCATCTCGAGCGCAGTTCGCTTCGTCGAGCACTACAAACTCGATGGACTCGACATCGACTGGGAGTACCCCGGCCAGCCGGGCGCCGGAAACACCTTCCGTCCGGAAGACAAACATAACTACACCCTGCTGCTCGCCGAACTTCGTCAGCGCTTCGATAAAGAGCAATCGCGGCTGCACCGCCATCTCTATACGTCCATTGCTACCGGGGCTTCCGCCAAGTTCCTTCTTAATACAGAGATGGACAAAGTGCAGCGCTACGTCGATACGGTCAACCTGATGACCTACGACTTTTACGTGGGGGGACCGGCGACCGGTCACGATGCCCCGCTCTTCCACAATCCCGCAGACCCCAAGCACGTCTCGGCCGACCTTTCGGTCACCGCGTTCGAAGAAGCCGGAGTTCCCGCCGACAAGATCGTTCTCGGCCTTCCCTTCTACGGCCGAAGCTGGGGCGATGTCGAGAACCGGAACAACGGGCTCTTCCAACCCGGAAAGGCCGCCCTTGGCGTGCACTTCTCCTACCAGGAACTTCCCGATCTTCTCGCCACAGGCTTCATCCGCCACTGGGATTCCGTAGCCGCCGCGCCCTACCTCTACAACCCACGCACCAAGGTCTTTGTCACCTACGAAGATCCACAATCGATCGCGGCGAAGTGCAGGTACGTCGTCAGCCATCGGCTGAGAGGGATCATGTTCTGGGAGTACTCCAACGACACAACAGGCATTCTTCTTGAGGCCGTTCACGGGGGACTGACACCGCCACCACCCGCTGGCCCCACGGGAAACTAGCACGCTCGAACGGCACCCACGAGGTCAACTTTCCAAACCTAATGAAACGTGAAGAGGCCGCCCGGCAACAGGGCGGCCTCTTCGTTAGGGAGAATAGTTCCAACGGAGGCAAAGCCATCAGAACTTTCTGGCGAAATACTATGGTCGTCAAAATGACGTGTCAAGGTTTAAACCGACAAACCGCAACTGACTCGCTTTCAGAGGTTTATAGCCGTTATCAAGTTGGTAACCCGCCAAGCCATATTCGCCCTGTATTCGCTTTTAAAGGTCGCGGTAACACCTAAACGATCTACGAATCAGGAGCTTAGGCCGCAGACTGCACCGGGCTTGGTGCATTTACGCTTAACCTTTGCCTGATCCACTCCGAACGTCGGCTTGAATCGGAGCGGGTGCTCCACTCAGGTCAATTCTCAGGAACTCCGGTTCGGTCGCT
>DASTSJ010000295.1:0-12780 GCA_035760765.1 Edaphobacter sp.
GGGAACAAGCTGCCCCTGGTCCATCAAGGTCTTCGCCGCTTTGCCGAGCTCGGTGCCGCGGGCGATATTGTCGCGAAGAATATCACCAGTGGAGATCTGCGGGATGCCAAAGTCGGCCATGAGACGCTGCGCCTGCGTACCCTTGCCTACGCCAGGCGCTCCCAGAAGAAGAATCGGCCCGGGCAGAAGGGTGGTGACTGCCGGGGCCGATGAGTGTGCAGATTCAGAGGTCAATGTTTCCAATTTCCTACCAGCTCTTGCGACCACGAATGCGGCCACTCTTGGGAGTGAAGCCGTCATAGTGACGCATGATGAGTTGCGATTCGATCTGCTGGACCGTGTCCATCGCGACGCCGACTACGATCAGAAGGCTGGTGCCTCCAAAGTAGAAGGTTACGCCCAGACCGTTCGTCATCCAGGATGGGAGTTTGTCGAAGATCGGCCCGATAAGCCAAAGGTGATTGAAGTGAATACCACTGATGATCATCTGGGGGATCATAACGATGATGATCAGGTAGATGGCTCCCACCAGCGTGATACGGGTCAACACGTCGTTGACGAAGTCTGCGGTTCGCTTGCCGGGACGAATGCCGGGGATGAAGCCGCCGTACTTCCGCATGTTATCGGCAATGTCATCCGGGCGGAAGACGATCGAGATGTAGAAGTAGGCGAAGAAGACAATCGCCACCATGAAGACGAGCTCGTAGAAAGGCTCGCCCGGCGAGATGTACTGGAACAGCGGCCCAAGGATCTTGGTGTCACGCAGAGGAGCGCTGCCGAAGAAGCTCATTCCGGCGAAGAGCAAAGGAGCCGAAAGAATAGAGCTGGCGAAGATGACCGGCATAACGCCGCCGGAGTTCACCTTGAGCGGGAGGTGCGTGGACTGACCGCCCATCATGCGCCGTCCGACGATGCGCTTGGCGTACTGAACCGGGATACGACGCTCAGCCTTCTCCACGTAGACGATGAAGGCCACGACCCCGATCATGCCGGCGATCAGAATAGCGACCGCGATGGGAGTGAAGGCTCCCCAAGCGTTGGTCTGAACCTTGTCGTAGAGTTCTGCTACACCCTTAGGAACGCCAACCACGATACCGGCGAAGATCAGCAGCGACATGCCGTTACCGATACCGCGCTCCGTGATCTGCTCGCCCAGCCACATGATGAATGCCGTACCCGCCGTCAACGTTAGAACGCAGAGAGGAATAAAGGCTCCACGGGGAATGGTCACCATGGAAGACCCCGTCGAGGTATTGGTCAGTGTGAGCGCAATCGTAAAGGACTGCACGATACCGAGCAGAACCGTCACATAGCGTGTCCACTGGGTGATCTTGCGGCGCCCGAGCTCCCCTTCCTTCTGCAGTTTTGCCAAAGGCTCATAGATGACCGTGAGCAGTTGGAAGATAATCGACGCCGTGATGTAAGGCATGATGCCAAGGGCGAAGATTGTCAGCTTGCGCAGGTTACCGCCGGAGAAGAGATCTACTAGACCGAGTGCCGAGCCCGAGTTCTGATTGAAGAACTCGGCAAGCATCTGTCCGTTGATACCCGGAGTAGGAATGTGAGATCCAAGGCGATAGACCGCCAGCAGACCCAGCGTGAACAGAACACGCTTACGAAGGTCCGGGATGCGGAAGATGTTTGCGAACTTGTCGAACATCGGAGAGGGGTACCTCAAGAGGTGTAACAGATAACCGGAGAGAAACGGCGACGCGAGGGATCCAAATCCCTCGCCGTTTCCATTCTACATACTCACAGTGGAAAGATCAGGCGATCACAACGGCCTTGCCGCCGGCCTTCTCAATCGCTTCCTGAGCAGTCTTCGAGAACTTGTGAGCGTGAACGGTGATGGCCGCCTTGATCTCCCCATTATTGAGCACTTTAACCAGGCCGTTGCGCTTGCGCAGGAGGCCGAGGGAGACGATCTTCTCGAGCGTGAACTCGGTCTCATTGGAAGCCGCATGGATTTCGGCCAGACGGTCGAGGCCAAGGACGGTGTACTCAGTACGGAAGATGTTGGTGAAGCCGCGCTTGGGAAGACGACGGTGGAGCGGCATCTGGCCGCCTTCGAAGCCACGCATCAACGACGAACCGGAGCGCGAGCCCTGCCCCTTATGACCACGGGTCGAGGTCTTACCCATGCCGGATCCCATACCGCGACCGACACGCTTCTTGTTTCGATTGGCCTTTGCCGGGGCCTTCAGATTGGAGAGATTACGAACTGACATGATTTCCTCGCTTTAACGCCGAAACGCTGAGTTCCGACTCGCATTGGTCCATCCGAACAGGGATGGAGAAACGGTTCCCTGCTACTCGACGATACGGACGAGATGGGGAACCTTGGCGACCATACCACGTATGGATGGTGTATCCTCGCGCTCAACGATCTGGTTCAGCCGCGTGAAGCCAAGGCCCTTGACGACGAGCTTGTGCTTCTCCGGCGTAGCAATCTTCGAGCGGAAGTACTGCAGCTTGATTTTGGCGTTTGTCTCTGCCATGACTAAGGAGCTCCTCTTACAGTTCTTCTTCAGCCTTACCACGCAGCGCAGCCACTTCGGTCCTGCTGCGAAGCTGGGTAAGCGCATCGAAGGTGGCCTTGATGACGTTGTGCGGGTTCTTGGTGCCAATTGACTTGGTGAGAACATTCTGCACACCAGCCGAGGTCATCACTGCGCGCACCGTTCCGCCTGCGATCACACCGGTGCCTTCAGGAGCCGGCTTCAGCATGACCTGTCCTGCGCCGTAGTGGCCGAGAACCTGGTGCGGGATGGAGGTGTCGGTCAGGTTGACCTTGAAGAGGTTCTTCTTGGCAGCCTCAATACCCTTACGGATCGCCTGCGGAACCTCCTTGGCCTTGCCTGAGCCGTAGCCAACCACACCTTCTGCCGGGTCGCCGACGACGACCAGAGCGGCGAAGGACATGTTCTTACCGCCCTTTACAACCTTGGTAACGCGATTGATGCTGACAACCTGGTCTTTCAGATTGAGGCGGTTCGCGTCGATCTTTTTCCGTATTGCCATAGTGTCTTATCCAGCTTTCTGGCTGCCCACCTGCGAGCGCCGTTCGAGAAACTTGAAAACCTAGAACTCCAGACCAGCCTCACGGGCTGCATCCGCCAGAGCCTTGACGCGGCCGTGATAGAGATAGCCGCCGCGATCGAACACGACCTTCTTGACGCCCTTCTCCTGAGCCCGCTGCGCGATCAGCTTTCCAACCTCAACAGCAGCAGCGACATTGCCGCCGGTCTTTCTGCCCTCGCCCTTCTTGGTGATCGTCGAAGCAGAGGCAATCGTAACGCCAGTCGAATCATCGATGATCTGAGTGTAGATGTGGTTCAAGGAACGATAGACGTTGAGACGGGGGCGCTCGGTGGTCCCGGTGAGCCTCTCACGAATTCGCGTGTGAACGCGCTTGCGGATAACGTCGCGTTTGCGAGGTGTAATCATACTTTGCTTCCTTCCTAAAAGCGGCGCCAGAGTTCTGGCGACGTTCGGCTATGCACTGCAAAATCGGGAACAGGGACCGGAAACAGCATCCAAGAGACCTGGACAACCTGAGCCCGCTCAGAAGCCGCCCCCGGTTCCTAACTTATGGGTTATTTCGCGCCCGTCTTACCGACCTTCTTCTTCAGCTTCTCGCCGGTATAGCGAACACCCTTGTTCTTATACGGATCCGGCTTGCGCAGCGCACGCATATCCGCAGCCACCTGGCCGACCTTCTGACGATCGATCCCCGAGATCGTGATGTGGGTCTGCTTCGGATCGATTGCAACATCAATTCCGGTGGGCAGCGGGAATTCAATCGGGTGCGAATAGCCAAGGGTGAAAACGACGACGTTCTTACCCTTCATCTCCACACGGTAACCGATACCGACGATGTCGAGTTCCTTGGTCCAGCCAGCTGTAACACCGTGGACCGCATTGAAGACGAGAGCACGGGCCAGACCATGAAACGCAGCTTGCTTGTCGTTCTCACGTTCCGCGACGATCGCTCCATCCTTCTCAGCGAGCTTGATCCCACCCGGAAGAAGTGCGGTCAGCTTGCCCTTGGGGCCTTCGACGAGAACGGTGTTGCCGTTGACGGTGTACTTGACACCGGCGGGAAGAGGAATCGGCTTTTTGCCAATACGAGACATTTCAAATCCTTTTAGTGGCTTGCGAGTCGCGAAACAACATGCTCCGTTCCACTGCAGCCTGGCAGCATGGAAGCCGCCGGTAACATCCACAACAAACGCCTGGCGCTTCTGCTTACCAGACCTCGCAGAGAATCTCTCCGCCAACTCCCTCACGACGAGCCTGACGTCCGGTCATCACACCCTTCGGCGTGGTCATGATCGAAATGCCGAGACCGCCCTGAACGCGGCGAATCTCATCGCGGCCTACATAGACACGGCAGCCAGGACGCGACACGCGTTGCAGGTCACGGATAGCGGCCTCGTTATTGGTGCCGTACTTCAGGTAGACACGCAGGATGCGCTGGCCATTCTCCTCAACCGCCTTGAAGTTGGCGATGTAACCCTCGTCCTTGAGAATGCGGGCGATCTCCGCCTTGAGGCGCGAGGCGGGAACGTCGAGCTTCTGATGGCGAGCCCGGATGGAGTTGCGAATGCGGGTCAAAAAGTCTGCTACCGGATCGGTGAGATTCATTCAGTCTCCTTCATTCTTCGTTCGCTCGCGGAAGAGATCCGGCGAGAACCAGCAAGAATGTACTGTTGCCTGATTGTTGGCGTTCCAGACGTCTGCATCCTAAGCGTGTGCTCGAATGAGGTCTCTGGAGCGTGCGCACGGAACGTTTTACCCGTGCGCTAGAAGTATCTTGTCGAGTATATCAGGCAAACAGGCCTGACTGCTCACTTCTTACCAGCTCGACTTCACTACGCCCGGAATCTCTCCCTTGAGGGCGAGCGAGCGGAAGCAGAGACGGCAGACGCCGAACTTGCGAAGGTAGGCGCGAGGACGACCGCAGAGCTGGCAACGGTTGTGCTGGCGGGACTTGAACTTCGGCTTTTTTGCGTCCTTGACGCGTTTTGCGGTAGTTGCCATAACCTTTATTCTCTATCCTTCTAATTCTGTTGATGCCCGGACTTCCAGGCTGAAGCTGTCTTATGCTCCCTGACGGAAGGGCATACCAAACCCCCTCAGCAGTGCACGGGCGCCATTGTCGTCCTGGGCAGTCGTCACAATGGTGACGTTCATACCCTTGATCTTGTCGACCTTCGCGTAGTCGATTTCAGCGAAGATGAGCTGATCACGCAGACCGAGCGTATAGTTTCCGCGGCCATCGAAGCTCTTGGAAGAGACACCGCGGAAGTCACGAACACGCGGAAGAGCGATCGAGATCAGGCGGTCCAAGAATTCGTACATTGCATCGCCCCGCAGGGTGACCATCGCTCCGATCGGCATGCCCTCACGAACCTTGAAGGCCGCAATGGACTTCTTCGCCTTGGTCGTAACCGGCTTCTGGCCGGTAATCGAGGCGAGATCCGCGACCAGCGGATCCATAATCTTGACGTTCTGGGTCGCTTCGCCCAATCCCATGTTTACAACGATCTTCTCAAGCTTCGGGATCGCCATGACATTATCGATGTTGAGCTCTTTGGCGAGCGCGGGCTTGATCTCTTTCTCGTACTTGTCTCTAAAACGTGAGGCCATCTCTCTCTTCGCTTTCTCCACGGTTCCGGGTTGGACGATGCCGTATACCGTTTCGTGGGGTGATCCTTGATATCTTCTACAACCTGACTCGGAGGCGCTTTACTTCTTGCGATCGGCAATCACATTGCCGCTTGCCTTCGAGACACGAACTTTCTTGTCGCCTTCGATTCGCGAGCCGATACGGGTCTTGTTGCCTTCGCCATCGACCAGCATCACATTCGAGATGTGAATCGGAGCTTCCTGCTCGGCGATGCCGCCCTTGATGTTGCGCTGCGGATTCGGCTTAAGGTGCTTCTTTACCATCATCACGTGCTCAACCAGGACGCGATCCTTGCCAGCGATGACTCGCAGAACGCGGCCGCGCTTGCCCTTATCTTTGCCCGCGATCACTTCAACCATATCGTTGCGCTTGATCTTGATGCCTGCCATGCTCGTTTACCTCTCCTGCCTCGGCGATCTGTCGGAGCCGGAATCCGCTTGTTATGGGCCAAATCTACGGCCCTTATGACTAGATAACCTCAGGTGCGAGCGAGACGATCTTGAGGAACTTCTTCTCGCGAAGCTCACGGGCGACCGGACCGAAGACGCGGGTTCCAACCGGCTCCATGGCATCGTTGATCACAACCGCCGCGTTCTGATCGAAGCGGATGTACGTGCCGTCCTTGCGGCGGCTCTCCTTGCGGGTCCGCACGATCACGGCCTTGACAACCTTGCCCTTCTTGACCGTTCCATCGGGCGAGGCTTCCTTGACCGCTGCGGTGACGACATCACCAAGGCCAGCGATCTTACCCAGACCGCCGCCGAGAGGCAGGATCACCTGCAGCTTGCGTGCGCCGGAGTTATCGGCCACGTCAAGAATTGTTCTCATCTGTACTGCCATCGTTCTTCTCCTGGTGCGGCCGGGGGATCAGGCCCCCTTTAGCGATGAATCCAAACACGAATCAGCGAAGCCCAGAGCCATCCCTGGCTCGAGGCCTGCCAGCCTAAGCCTCGGCTGCGGGCGTCTTCTCGTCGGCCAGCTGTGCGAGCGAACTGCGACGAACGATCTCTTCCAGGTTCCAGCGCTTCAGCTTCGACAGAGGACGAGCCTCGCGAATGCGAACCACGTCACCAACACGGGCCGAGTTCTGCTCGTCGTGCGCGTAGAACTTCTTGTTCGACTTCATAACGCGCTTGTACTTGGGGTGCGCCTTGCGCATCTCGATCTCGACGACGATGGTCTTCTGCATCTTGGTCGAAACGACCAGACCTACCTTCTCGTTGCGGCGAGTGGAGGCCTGTTCGGCGGCTTCGGGCTTGTTTGTGGTCTCTGCCATAACTTAGTCCTTCTTTGCTTTCTTGCGAGTGCTCTTCACAGGAGCGGAGGCAACGGCCGCGGGGCTGGCGGAGGTCAACTCGCGCTCACGGGCAACGGTCTTGATGCGGGCGATATCCAGCTTCAGGCCCCGCAGCTTCTTGATGCCCTCGGTGTTGCCAAGGCTCTTCTGAAAGCGAATACGGAACAGCTGCTCTGCAGCCTTGTTCTGCTCGCTCTTGAGCTCGTCGTCACTGAGGTTACGAATCTTATCGAGTTCCATCGGTCTCTTCCTTCAAACGAATCTTCTTATTTGGCAGCCGTCGTGGTGACCACATCGTGCCGCATGACAAACGACGTCTTCAGCGGCAGCTTATGAGCGGCGAGGCGCATTGCTTCCTTGGCCATCTCCGGGTTGACGCCTTCCATCTCAAATAGGATCTTGCCGGGACGGACTACCGAAACCCAGTGATCAGGAGCGCCCTTACCCTTACCCATACGGGTTTCAGCCGGCTTCTTCGTGATCGGCTTGTCGGGGAAAAGACGCAGCCAAACCTTACCACCACGCTTGATAAAGCGCGTCATGGCGATACGGCTAGCTTCAATCTGACGGTCGGTGATGTAGCCGCACTCCATAACCTTCAGGCCGTAATCGCCGAACGAGAGATCGGAGCCGCGCCACGCCTTGCCGGTCATCCGGCCGCGCTGCTGCTTGCGATACTTCACCTTCTTAGGCATCAACATAACGAAACCCCTAGCTGTTAGCTGCTGGATGAGGCACCCGCCTCATCCAGTCTGAATCGAAAATCTTCTTCGCACCCTGAGAGCAAATGCTCTCTGCTTACGAAGTGAACACTCCGGCGGTCGTACCCTGCTCGCGGCGCTTCTTCTGCTCGTAGATATCTCCGCGATAGATCCAGGTCTTGACACCGATGATGCCGTAGGTGGTCTTAGCCTCGGCGAAACCATAGTCGATATCGGCACGCAGCGTGTGCAGCGGCAGCCGGCCCTGCAGGTACCACTCGGACCGCGCGATCTCGTTGCCGTTCAAGCGACCCGAGACACGGACCTTGATTCCCTTGCAACCGAAGCGCAGAGCCGAGTCCACAGACTTACGCATGGCACGGCGGAAGCTGACACGCTTCTCAAGCTGCAGAGCGATATTCTCAGCAACCAGCTGAGCGTCGAGCTCAGGCTTGTTCACCTCGAGGATGTCGACAAACACCTCGCGATTGGTGCGCTTCTGAATATCAGCCTTAAGCTTGTCGATCTCAGCACCCTTGCGGCCGATGATGATGCCCGGACGCGCCGTACGGATGATCAGACGCAGCTTATTGCCGGGACGCTCAACCTCAACCGAGCTGACGCCGGCGGCCTTGAGCTTCTCGCGCAGCTCAGCCTTGAGCTTGACGTCCTCAACCAGCAGCTTGTCATAGCCGCGCTCAACGAACCAGCGAGACTTCCACGGCTTGTTTACGCCGAGGCGAAACCCATACGGATGGACTTTTTGTCCCATAGCTTCCCTTTACTCTGCGCTCCTGACCGGTTGAGCCGGCGGGCGGTGATCCAAAACTTCTATTCTACTCAATGCGAACCGGAGAATCGCTTTACTTTGCAGCTTTCTTGGTCGCCGTCTTCTTCGCAGCGGCCTTCTTGGCCGGAGCCTTCTTAGCCGCAGTCTTTGTCGCTGTCTTCCTGGCAGACTTCTTCGCTGCCGGAGCCGATACCTGCTCCGTCTCTGCGGCCGCAGCCTTGTTCTTTTCAGCCACGGTCACGATGATATGAGCGAGGCGGCGCTGGTAGCGGAAGGCGCGTCCCATCGGAGCGGGGCGAATCCGCTTCATGCGCGGGCCCTCGTTCGCGACAGCCGATTTGACGTACAGGTTATCGACGTCCACGTCGAGCCCCTGGTCCTGTGAGAGATAGTTTGCGTTCTGAATCGCAGACCGCAGGACCTTCTCGACGACTGGAGCAATGCGCTTGTTGCTGAAGTGGACCGTGTTGATCGCCTGCTCCACACGAAGTCCCTTGATCAGGTCCAGGACGAGCTTCGCCTTCTGCGGGCTGGTGCGCTGAAACCTTGCCTCTGCGCGGAACTCTCTTGTTTTTTCTGCTGCCTTAGCCATGACTTCTTCCTTGAACACTCAAAACGAAAGTTTCTGATGCTTCCCTGCTGGTCGAACCGGACCGTCTTACTTGCCCTTAGCGCCGGACTCGGTCTTGGCGGAGTGGCCCTTGAAGGTGCGGGTCGCTGCAAACTCACCGAGCTTGTGGCCCACCATGTTCTCGGTCACATAGACCGGAATAAACTTCCGCCCGTTGTGAACAGCGATCGTGTGGCCGACAAAGTCCGGATGGATCGTCGAGCGACGCGACCAGGTGCGAAGGACCTTCTTGTCATTCGTCTGATTCATGGCCGTGATCTTGGTCATGAGGTGGTCGTCAATAAACGGACCCTTTTTTGTAGAACGTGCCATCGTTTAGCTCCCCGAATCCTTTACTTGCTGCGGCGGTTGACGATGAACACGTCGGTCCGCTTGTTGTTACGTGTCTTATATCCGCGAGTCGGCTGGCCCCAAGGGGTCACAGGATGGCGGCCACCGGAGGTCTTACCCTCACCACCACCGTGCGGGTGGTCGACCGGGTTCATCGAGACACCGCGGTTGGTCGGGCGAATTCCTTTCCAGCGATTGCGTCCAGCCTTGCCGATGGTCACATTCTCGTGGTCGGTGTTACCGACCTGGCCAACGGTCGCCATGCAGTCCACCAGCACGCGGCGGGTCTCGCCGGAGGGTAGCTTCAGGAGAGCGTAATCGCCTTCCTTCGCAACCAGCTGAGCGGAAGAGCCGGCAGAGCGAGCCATCTGAGCACCCTTGCCGGGGCGAAGCTCGATGTTGTGGACCGTCGTACCTGCAGGGATGTTCTTCAGAGGAAGCGCATTGCCTACCAGGATGTCGGCCTCTGGACCGCTCATAATGGACTGGCCAACCTTCAGGCCAACTGGCTGGAGGATGTAACGCTTCTCGCCATCAGCATACGCTACCAGAGCGATGCGAGAGCTGCGGTTGGGATCGTACTCGATCGTCTTGACAGTCGCGGGAACTCCGAACTTGTCGCGCTTGAAATCGATGAGGCGAAGCTTCTTCTTGTGTCCGCCGCCATGATGACGAATGGTCAGAGCGCCCGTAGAGTTACGGCCGCCGGTGCGCTGCTTGACGGCCAGCAACGGCTTGTGCGGCTTGTCCGTCGTCAGATCGTCGTTCCGCAGCGTCGTGGTGAAGCGCAGCGAGGGTGTAATCGGTCTAAAGGATTTGATCGGCATCTTCTTCTTAACTCCTAGCTTTTTTTCTCCGGATACCCGGCTTTTCAGCTAGTTTCGAAAACTTCTAATCTTGTCGTAGCCACGACTCCGGAGTAAGCCCGGCGCGGCTCATCCATTGCCGCTTAGAGACTGTCGATGTACTCGGGCATCTTCTCGCCGGACTTCAGGCGAACATAAGCCTTCTTCCAGTCCGGGCGGTATCCGGCGAACCGGCCACGGCGACGCTCCTTGCCTTCGACGACCGCTGTGCGAACAGCGGCTACCTTGACATTGAAGAGGGTCTCGACTGCCTGCTTCACCTCGGTCTTGGTTGCATTCTCTGCAACTTCGAAGACCAGGGTGTTCTGAGTTTCCTTGATGCCCATCCCCTTCTCAGTGATCAGAGGGCGGCGAATGACGGTATACAGGGTCGGCATTACGCGACCTCCTTCTCGGAAGCGGTCTTACGCTTCGAAACGTATTTCTTCAGCGTCTCCTGCAGGGCCTCGATGGCATCCTTCGAGAAGACGGCGTGCTCGTAACGGAGCAGGTCGTAAGGGTGAACTTCAGAGCTGAGCACAAGCTCGACGCCTGCAAGGTTGCGGGATCCGAGGTAAAGCTTCTCGTCGAGCTTCTTGCTGGTTTCAACCAGAAGAGTCGTCTTGCCGGCTTCGAGCTTGTCGAGAGCCTGACGATAGAGCTTGGTCTTGGCCTCTGATACCTCGAACGAGTCGACGATGGTGAGCTTGCCTTCCTGGATCTTTGCCGTAATGGCAGAGCGGAGGGCGCCCATCAGCTTCTTCTGGGGGAACGCATACTCATAGCTGCGCGGCTGGGGTCCGTGGACCGTACCGCCGCCACGCCAGAGAGGAGTGCGGATAGAACCGACGCGTGCACGTCCAGTTCCCTTCTGCTTCCAGAGCTTCTTGCCAGCACCCGAGACCAGCTTGCGGTTCTTGGTGGCTGCTGTTCCCTGGCGCAGTGCCGCACGATAGTGCTTGACAGATTCCCAGAGCAGAGCGTCGTTGACCTCTCCTGCGAAGACCGCGTCTGCGAGCTCGAACTCGCCGACCTTCGTCCCGCCGAGATTGACTACGTTGATATTTGCCATCGTCCTTCAGTTCACTTTCTGTGCGGCCATCGATGCGGCGCGCCCTGACGTTGTTACTCTGCTTTCCCGGCCTGTTCCCCGCGCAGAGGGTTGTTGCCTGGTTTCGACGAAGTTCTACTTCTTCTTAGCGGAAGCCTTCTTCGAAGCCTTCAGAGGATCGATCGTTCCGGCGCCACCGAAGCCACGACGCTCGCGCGGCGGTGCCTTTGCCTTGGAGATGAGAACGTAACCGTCACGAGGTCCGGGAACAGCTCCCTCCACCATCAGAAGGTTGTCGTCCAAATCGATGCCGCGAATGCGGAGGTTGCGAACCGTGACCTGCTCGTTGCCCATGTGTCCCGGCATACGCTGGCCAGGGAAAACACGTGATGGGAACGAAGATGCTCCGATCGAGCCCTGCACCTGGAACATGTGACCGTGCGACTTGGGTCCACCGCCAAAGGCGTGGCGGCGAATGACGCCTGCAAAACCACGTCCCTTCGAGGTCCCGATGATGTCTACAAACTTATCGTCAGAGAAGATATCGACCAGCACGCGATCTCCGGCCTTGACTCCGTCGACCTGCTCGCCATTCTCGCCTGCTGCCGGAGCATCGATTGCTACCTCTCTGAGGACGCGCACAGGGGGAACATTGGACTTGGCAAAGTGGCCGGTCATGGCCTTGTTGACCTTCGATGCCTTGACAAAGTCGACGTAGCCTATCTGAGCGGCGTCGTAACCGTCCTTGGCCATAGTCTTAAGCTGCGTAATGACGCAGGGGCCAGCCTTGAGAACGGTGACTGGGTGAACCTCACCCTTCTCATCGAACATCTGGGTCATGCCGACTTTCTTACCGAGAATTCCCTGAACTGCCATCTTCTTTTCCTTTCCTCATCATGCTGGCCCTGAGGCACAGCACTGTAGGTGTACGAAACTGTTTACTTCTGGACCGTCTTGATCTCGACGTCGACGCCCGCGGGAAGATCGAGCTTCATCAGTGCATCGACCGTCTGCTGCGTGGGCTCAAGAATGTCGATAAGCCGCTTGTGGGTGCGGACCTCGAAGGCCTCGCGTGACTTCTTGTCGACGTGGGGCGAACGCAGGACGCAGTACTTGTTCTTCATCGTCGGCAGAGGAATCGGCCCTGCAACCTGCGCTCCGGTGCGCTTTGCCGTCTCAACAATCTCTCCCGTGGAGGTGTCGAGCACGCGGTAGTCATAAGCCTTCAAGCGAATCCTGATCCTCTGTCCTGCCATCGTCTTCTCTCTTTTCTGTACGCAAAGAACTTGTTGAGTTGCCGCCCGCCGAAGCAGGCGGCACTGAATCACTACTTGATGATCTCGGAGATGGTACCGGCGCCTACGGTGCGTCCGCCCTCGCGGATCGCGAAGCGCAGGCCCTTCTCCATGGCCACCGGAGTGTGCAGCGTGATCTCCAGCTGGA
>DASTSJ010000296.1:0-8060 GCA_035760765.1 Edaphobacter sp.
GCCCCTCGCGTATTTAGAGACCAGGAAACAGAGAGAATGCACGACACCCAGACAACGAACTCCGATCGGCCACGGGCGGTGCTGTGTCTTTCCGGCGGCATGGACTCCACGGTATGCGCAGCCCTGGCAGCCCGGGAGCACGACGTGTACGCGCTGCACTTCAGCTACGGGCAGCGGACGGAGGCGAAGGAACGCGCGTCAGCGGAGGAGATTGCGAGGCTTACGGGCGCCAGAGAGTTTCTGCCTCTACAGATGGACCTGTTTCGCAGAATCGGCGGCTCGGCGCTGACCGATAGCTCGATTGCAGTTCCCGATGCGCCAGCGGAGGAAACCTCGATCGGAGCAGAGATTCCAGTCACATACGTGCCGTTCAGGAATGCACATTTTCTCTCGGCTGCGGTGAGCTGGGCAGAGGTCGTGGGAGCGAAGAAGATCTTCATAGGAGCAGTGGAGCAGGACAGCTCCGGCTACCCGGACTGCCGGCCAGCATACTACGAAGCTTTCAACGAGCTGATCAGACGGGGAACGAAACTGGGCGATATTAGAGTGGAAACCCCGCTTATCCATATGAGAAAGAATGAGATTGTGCGCCTGGGAGTTGAATTAGGCGCTCCATTCCATGTAAGTTGGTCATGCTATTCCGGCGAACGGGAGGCGTGCGGGGTGTGCGAGAGCTGCGTCTTACGTTTGCGCGCGTTTCGCGAGGCGGGCGCGGTGGATCCCATACCTTATGCCAGGATAAAAAATGCATCTAACGCGGCAGAGATGCCATAAGTTGACAATCAGGCGCGACATGCCCGACAACCGGTCAGACGTGAACTGAAACCAGGGAGAACGAATGATGAACCGTATTGAAAGAAAGTGGAGCACAGGCCTGGGTATCTGCCTGGCTTTTTTGCTCGCTCTGGCAACGCAAAAGGGATGGGCGCAGACCGCCCCCGCAAGCGTGCACGGACATGTAAACAATGCGATTGGAGCTCCAATCACCAAGGGCGAGGTCAAGCTGACGCAGGATCGCTCGGGCGACGAGAAGAGCCGTAAGTATACGAATACGTTTGAGATCGAGCCCTCCGGCGACTTCAAAGGCACGGGCATCAATCCCGGCAGCTATCTTGCGGTGGTCTCTGTAGACGGCAAGACTGTCGATTACATCGATAACGTCAACTTTGCCGCAGGCGAAGACCACCTGCTCAACTTCGATATGACCCGCAAGGAGTACATCGACAAGATGACTCCCGAGGAGAAGAAGCAGCTCGAAGAGTTCAAAAAGAAGAACTCCGAGGTCATGCAGGCGAACGCGAAGATCGCCAACCTGAACGCCCTGCTGACGCAGGCTCGCAATGACACGAAGGCAGGGAACTTTGACGCTGCCATCACGGCGATGCAGCAGGCGACCTCGCAGAAGCCGGATGAGGGCATCCTTTGGGTAGCATTGGGCGACGCCCAGCTCGGTTCGGCTGACGCCGCTGCCAAGGCCGCGAAGGCTGCGGGTAAGCCGGCGGATCCGGCTGTTCAGGCCAAGTACGCAGAGGCTGCAGCCTCCTACAAGAAGGCCATCGACGCCAACGCGGCATCGAAGAAGCCCAATGTTGAGACGGCGGCTGCTGCTTACAACCAGATGGGCCAGGCGCTGGCGAAGAGCGGCGACGGCAAGGGAGCCTCGGACGCCTACGAGCAGGCTGCCAAGGCGAAACCGGATAGCGCTGGCATGTATTACTACAACGAGGCAGCGACTCTGTACAACGCAGGCAAGCTGGATGACGCCGCTGTTGCCGCAGACAAGGCCATCGCCGCCGATCCGAAGCGGGCGGATGCGTACTACATCAAGGGTCAAGCCCTCATCCCGAAGGCGACTGTCGATCCGAAGACTCAGAAGATCGTTGCTCCTCCAGGATGCGTCGAGGCTTACCAGGATTTCATCGAACTGGCATCCTCCAATCCGGCTGAACAGCCCCGGGTGGAAGAGGTCAAGGGTATCCTTCAGGGCATCGGGGCGGAGATCAAATCCAGCTACAAGGCTGGAAGGAAGAAGTAAGCTCCTGTACTGTAACCAAAGGCCTCGGCTCAGCCGAGGCCTTTCTGTTTGTATTCTTGGCCAGCAGGGGAAACAGTGAGGAGGAACTATGAGGTCGGCTAGCGTGCGACGTCAAATGGTGGACGAGCGGATTGTCAGCTTCGATGAGGCCCTCGCGATCGTTCAGGCCAAATCGGCTGAAGTCCACCCTGGGCCGACTGAGAAGATTGGGATTCGCGACAGTCTGGGTCGGGCCTTGTGTACCGCTGTGAAGGCTGATCGCGATCAGCCCCCCTTTGATCGATCGACGCGGGACGGATTCGCCGTTCGGGCAGAGGACGCTATGGCGCGAGCATGGCTGGCTGTCGCTGGGGAGATCGCGGCCGGCTCAGCGTGGACGGGGCCTCTGCCGGTCGACGAAGCAGTTGCCATTATGACTGGCGCACCTGTGCCCGACGACGCGGACTCCGTGGTGATGCTGGAGCATGTGGAACGCAGTGGCACGCACAAGCTGGCGGCCATCCGGTTGATGGAGGGCCGAAAGCTCGAGCCCGGGGACAATATCGTTCCTCGAGCCAGCGAAGCCATTGCGGGAGATATCGTGCTAGAGGCGGGGATTCGCCTGGACGCGGCGGCAGTTGCACTTGCCGCGGCATGCGGAGCCGCGACGCTTGAGGTCTTCGCCAAGCCCACGGTCTCGATTCTGGCAACCGGTGACGAACTGGTGGACGTCACTGAAGAACCTGGGCCGCAGCAGATACGGAACTCGAACAGCTACGGACTGGCGGCCCTGGTGACCGAGTTCGGGGGCATTCCCCACGTCCAGAAGATTGCGCCCGATGAGCGCGAGGCCTTGGAAAGATCGATCGAAGAGGCTCGCAAGGCAGACCTGATGCTGCTCTCCGGCGGGGTCTCCATGGGTGAATACGATCTGGTGGAAGAGGTTTTGCGGTCGATGGGGGCGGAGTTCTTCTTTACGGGGGTGAAGATGCAGCCGGGCAAACCGCTGGTCTTCGGCAGGCTGCCCGAAAGGGGCGAAGCACGGGCGGTGTACTTCTTTGGGCTTCCCGGAAACCCGGTTTCGACACAGGTAACGTTCTCCTGCTTCGGCTCGACCCTTCTGAGCGCGCTCGGTGGCTGCTTCGTCGAAGGTCCTCCATTCGCCCAGGCGACATTGGTGGACGCCATAGACCCAAGGCCTGGCATCACACGCGTGCTACCAGCACGGCTTACATCGAACCGGGCAAAGCCCGAGGTGCGACTGGTGGTGTGGCAGGGCTCAGGAGATATGGCCGCCAATGCACGGGCAAACTGCTATGCCGTTCTGCCAGGCGATGTACCGCATTTTCGGCCGGGAGATGTCATCACGATTCTGCAGCGCTAAGAGCGCACTCCGCAGCGAGAGTAGAGCGCTGCTGTAGTCTGTTTCTTGACCGGAGGCGTTCGAGGAACATGAAGCTGTCGCACTATGACGAAGAGGGAAAGGCTCACATGGTCGACGTGGGTGCGAAGCCATCGACGAGGCGCGAGGCGCGGGCCAGGGCCTTTGTGGAGCTGTCGGCGGAGGCTCTTGCCGCTCTTCCTGCCAATCCCAAAGGCAACCCTCTTGAAGTAGCCAGGTTTGCCGGTATTCAGGCGGCCAAGCAGACCGCATCTCTTATCCCTATGTGTCACCCGCTGCAGTTGAGCTTCGTCGATGTCGAAGCGAGGATTGTGGCAGGGGGGGTTGAGTTGGAGACCATCGCAGCGACCGTAGCAGGAACCGGGGTAGAGATGGAGGCTATGACGGCAGCTTCCGTTGCGGCCCTGACGGTCTACGACATGACGAAGGCGCTTGATAAAGGCATTCGCATCCGTGAGATTGAGCTGGTGAGCAAAAGCGGGGGGAAGAGCGGAGAGTGGCGACGAGACCGGAGCTGATAGTGGCGGGCAGCTAACAAAGAGCCGGTTCTTTTGGATGCTCATCAAACCGCTGAGACTTCACTGCGCCTCTTGCGGTGAGACTGCGAGAGGCTTCGCTCAGTATGACGCATACGTGGTTTTGATTCCTTCAGCCGACTTCGCACGTGCGATCTTATGCAGCGGTTGCCAGAGTAACCGCAAATTGATGCTCCGGATTCTGCCAGATGTGGGTGAAACGGAAGCCTGAGGATCGCAGCAGATCGCATACCCGCTCCACCGTGAACTTATAACTGTTCTCTGTATGGATCGACTCACCCGCCGCAAAGCGGACTGTAAGCCCTTCCCCAGCGGAATTCGCTGGAAGATGGACCTGCTGTGCAGAGTCTGCGATGAGATGCATCTCGATGCGTGATTCACGCGGATTCCAGATGGCTCGATGCTCAAAAGCCTCGGGTTTGAAGTCGGCACCCAGTTCGCGATTGATCCGCGCGAGGACGTTACGGTTGAAAGCAGCCGTTGTGCCTGCAGCATCGTTATACGCGGCGAGCAACTGCAATACGCTTTTGCCTTCGCCAGGGGCCAGATCCGTTCCGAGGAGCAGCTTGTCGCCTGGAAGCAGCTGAGCTCTCAAATTGCTGAGTACGCCACGAGCCTCCGCAGGCGAAAAATTTCCAACGCTCGACCCTATGTAGAGGGCGAGGGTACGCGTATTCGGCAGTCGGTTGAGAGGGAGTGCCTGAGTGGTATAGTCGGCCACCTGACAACGGACTGTCACGCCGGGAATTTGAGCGCGAATGTTCTCTGTGGCCTCGGCAAGCGCGGTCTCGGATACATCGACAGGCTGATACACGATGCTTCCCTGGTGCCGCACAGCCGCAGCGAGCAAAATTCCGGTTTTGGTAGCTGTTCCTGCTCCAAGCTCAATCAGAGTAAGAACGGGAGTGGGATCATTACCGGCAGGCTCGGAAGCACGCTCGATGATCTGGTCGGCATACTGCACAAACAGGCTGCGCTCTGCGCGGGTCAGGTAATACTCCGGAAGCCGGGTGATCTGCTCGAAGAGCTGCGAACCTTGTTCGTCGTAAAAGAGCCATGGCGAAAGCGTCTTTGGCGTGCTGGTCAGTCCCGACCGCACCTCGGCGGCGACGGCATCGACAGGAGAGGGTACGAGCACGGCGTCACGAAAGGACAATGATGAATCAGCGGCCGCGGAGGACATAGGCACGATGGAGATCTCCGTATGTAGGCTTCGCGGCCAAAACCGCTTTGACATAGGATGCACGTCAGCGCAAAGAAGAATCCGGCGAAACTACCTCTGCTGACGCATCCTGTCAGGATAATCCTGAATTATTTCAATGCGGTATCTCTTCTCTGTTCGCCGGATAGACCTTGGTGGCTAAGGTCTGAGGTATCCGGACACAGAACTGTATGAGCCAGTTGTTGCCTAGCGAACGTCCTGGGCAAGACGCAGACCTGAAAACTGCCATCGAGTACCGGGCGAGAAGAAGTTTCGGTAAGTAGCGCGGATGTGGGTTGCTGGCGTCACACAGGAGCCTCCACGCAGGACCATCTGAGAGCTCATAAATTTGCCGTTGTACTCCCCGAGTGCACCAGGCAATGGGGCATAGCCGGGATATCCGACGTATGGACTTGCGGTCCATTCCCAGACGTCTCCGAAGATCTGCTGCAAGCCGGGACGATGATTTGCAGCAACCGGGTGCAGGTGTCCGCTTTCGAGCAGATTGGAAGAAGGGGGGACACTGGCCGAGGTCCCTTCCTGATTGCCGGCGACAGCGCCTGAATGAATGGCTGCGTGCTCCCACTCGAACTCAGTGGGAAGTCGATGACCGCTCCATCGGGCATAGGCATCGGCCTCGAAGAAGCTGAGATGGCAGACGGGGGTCTCGGAGAGATCTTCCAGCGGCACAATGCCATGGAGTGTGTAGATGGACCAGCCAGACTTCGTCTCGGAGTCGCGAAGCCAATAAAGAGGTGACTGCCAACCCTCGCTACGCATGGTCGCCCATCCCTCGGAGAGCCAAAGTTCAGGGCGGTTATATCCATTCTGATCCATGAAGGCGAGATATTCGGCACATGTCACCAGGCGCGTTCCCAGGCGAAACGGAGCCACGTAGACGGCATGACGCGGCGTTTCATTGTCGAACGCAAAACGATCGAGGGAGGAAGGGTCAGGGGTTATGCCGATCTCAATCAGTCCAGGCGAATATTCGATCCAGTCGAGGGGAGGAGCGATGACGGTGCCTGACGCAGGCTGTGGCCGGTCGAGGTACGCAGGATGGAGGGGGTTGGCAAAGAGAGCGTGCTTAACGTCTGTGGCAATCAACTCCTGATGCTGCTGCTCATGCTCGATACCGAGAGCGATGCGCCGCGCAGCGTCGTCCTCCACAGGATGCTCGAGAAGGCGCTCGATCGCGGAGTCTACGTGGGCTCGATACGCGAGGATGTGCTCGAGAGGCGGACGCGAAAAGGAGGAGCGGAGCTTCTTTTCGGGCATTTCGCCGAGGGAGTTGTAGTAGCTGTTGAATAGCCAACGAAAGTTGGGATCGAACGGCACGTAGTTCGCCAAAAACTCCGACAATACAAAGGTCTCGAAGAACCAACTCGTATGCGCCAGATGCCACTTGACGGGGCTTGCCTCGGGACAGGACTGCACCATCATGTCTTCGGGAGTGAGCGGCCGGCAAAGCGCAGTGGTTGCGCTGCGGGCAGCCTTGAATCTACTCAAAAGAACGGGCGCTACATTCCGGGTAAAGGCTGGCATAGGTATCCTTATCTGTCTCCATGGGATGGGCCTGTCTGACCTTTTGTTGCTTTTTGTTAACGCGCCAGCGCCCTCGAATGCTGACCGCAGAGTTCTGACGGCTAGGAGTGATGTTCGAGCAGACGTGCCAGCAGGAATGCCGCTGCCGCTGCCGAACCTCCGATAAGCACCGTCTGGACCGCGCTGCGGAGCCACCCGGTTCCCACTACCCTGCCCTTCAAAGCTCCAAAGACAGCCAACGCAACGAGCGTAATAACAACGGAGAGCTTGAGAGCCGCAATATTGTCCGGAACCACCATATACGGAAATAGCGGAACCAAGCCGCCGGTGATGTAGGACAAGGCGATGGTTATGGCCGATCGATGAGCACGGTTGGGAGCGGGCTCTTCAAGGCCTAGCTCGAAGCGCATCATGAAGTCGACCCATGCGGCTGGATTCTGCTTGAGAGCTTCGAGCACAGGAGCTGCATTCTCTCGCGGGACCGAGTACTGCTCGAAGATCTCAAAGATCTCCTCCTCCTCATCTCGCGTTCTCTCTATTACTTCACGCTCTTCACGCTTCTTCTCTGAAGCATAATGCTCTGCATCTCCGCGGGCGGCAAGATAACCTCCAAGCCCCATTGCGATGGAGCCAGCGGCGATCTCTGCCAGTCCAGCAAGCACGACGATGCGAGAGGACGAGATCGCGCCGGATAGTCCGGCGGCCAGCGCAAACGGTACGGTCAGACCATCCGATAATCCAATGATGATGTCGCGGACGGTCTCGGTCGACTCGAAGTGTTTCTCGTTGTGGGATGGAGTCAAGCCGCCTTGAGGGGCGGTGGAAGTAACGGAGCGTTCGGCGGCATCGGGCATGCCGCTAGTGTAAGACTGCCTCATCCCAACTACATCTCCAAAGCACAGTTTTTTCCCGGCAAGCAGCGTCTTTCTTTGCAAATGGCCGTCTGTATGAGCACGGGTTTTGGATTGTTGAGGAAGATCGAGATGAGAACGAGGATCGTGCGCCGTCTGCTCACCCTGGGGCTGGCATTAGCAACCATGGGAGTTCCGTTGGCGCAGGCCCAGGACGGATCGGCTACTGAGGGTACTACGCTTGCCAGAGGTCCGATGGTGCGAGGAACGGTAACCGCGACTGCGGCGAATCACATCACCATCAAGACGGATTCCGATGAGGTCTACCAGGTAACGATTACTCCCAACACGCGCCTGATGAAGGAGCGCCAGCCCATCCAGGTCACCGATGTAAAGGTTGGAGACGGTGTGGGCGCCATGGGAGAGCTGGACGCCCCGAAGAAGACGCTGCATGCGTTGTTCGTCGCCGTTGTGGATGCCGATCAGGTAAGAAAGATGCGCGAAGACCTGG
>DASTSJ010000297.1:0-2743 GCA_035760765.1 Edaphobacter sp.
TGACCTCGTCTCCATAACGAGGCACATTCGGCGCACGACATGGAACCGTCGTTCACGCCTTCATGTCGCGGAAAGGAATCTGATCGACCGATCTACTCGTGAATTGAAGCGGCACCTGCCGGTGTTTCAGCCACCGGCAGGTGCCTACCACCAAACGCCTGTGAAGGAGGCATTCAATGGCTCGCGCTGGGAAAAGCGCGGAGGGAGGGGATCTGAGAAGAGCATTGAAACTCCCTATTGAGATCCAGCTGGTGCAAGTCCAGTCCGGTCAAAGCCGTAGCGGGCAGGCCGGTAGCGAGTGTTGCCATGCCGTTGGGCGACCGACGGGTGCGAAGCGTACACAGCGAGAAAGCAGGCCGCGAGGATTGAACCCCGAAATCGCCAACGTTGCGAGTGCCGACGCCTTGCCATTGAGCGGAAGGCAGCATCCTGACGAGCGTAACGCGAGCTCGTCGGATTCGCCGGGGGCAAAGGCCGGGGCATGCTTTCAAAGGGATCTCCCGTGAACCCAGGATCATCTCTTCTGTGGCTGCGTGACGAGAACGGGCTTGGTTCCGCCCGAATCAGAACGAACCTGGCTTTCGGGGCGCGAGGGTATTCCCCGAAGGAGCGAAGTGACCCTCAGCACGCGGGCACGCATGGCCGAGCGAAAACGGAGGCGTGCGTGGTAAGCGGAAGAGAAGTCTTACGAACCCATAGTACCGGTGAAGGTGGAGAACCGCAGGGCTCCCGCAAGGGGCGGCCACGGTATCCACTGGAGGGAAGGGGCGAACAGCAGGACGTACCGACATGAGAGCACCCACGCCGGACACCGAGC
The DNA here is from genome assembly GCA_035760765.1 of Edaphobacter sp. Lineage (GTDB taxonomy): Bacteria > Acidobacteriota > Terriglobia > Terriglobales > Acidobacteriaceae > Edaphobacter. Next base: position 818 of record DASTSJ010000297.1, read on the forward strand.
CGGGCTTGGTGGGTCAAGAGCCACTATGCCGGTTAAGCAAACTGGCGCAGGAGGATCCGGCGTGCAAGTTCAGCTCGATTGCACATTTACTCACGCCACAGACGTTGATGGAGGCATTCACCAGTCTGCGCAGGCAGTCGAGCGCCGGGGTTGATGAGGTCACGTATGGTGACTACGAGGGGCAGGCGGAGCAGAACATCCGCGAACTCTGGGAACGGTTGAGGAAAGGTACGTACCGGGCACAGCCACTGCGACGAATCTATATTCCGAAGGAGGATGGGAAACAGAGAGCGATCTCGATTCCCGCGCTGGAGGACAAGATCGTGCAGAAGGCGACGGTGCGGCTGCTCAACGCGATCTTCGAGACGGACTTTCTGGACTGCTCCTACGGAGCGCGGCCCGGCCGCAATGCCCATCAGGCGCTCGATGAGGTGGATCGGCTGATTTTCAGCCAATCCATCACGCACGTGTTGGAACTGGATATCGTCTCGTACTTCGATGTCATCGTGAGAAGTGCGCTCATGGAGATGATCGAGCGACGCATAAGCGATCGAAGCCTGTTGAGGCTGATCGGGAAGTGGATCAACGTCGGCGTCATCGACGCAGGGCGTCTGCTCTGCAGTGAGACAGGGATCGGTCAGGGACAGGTGATCTCGCCGTTTCTGGCCAACGTCTATCTTCACAACGTTCTCGATGAGTGGTTTGAGGATGTGGTGAAGCCGAGGCTGCGTGGGCGGGCGTTTCTGGTGCGATATATGGACGACGCGGTGATCTGCTTCCAGAACGAGCAGGATGCGCAGAGGGTGCTGCGAGTACTGAGCAGGAGAATGGAAAAGTACGGGCTTACGTTGCATCCACAGAAGACGCGTCTCATCGAGTTCGGACGACGGGCTCTGGTGAAGGCGCGGAGGCTGGGGGGCAAGCCTGAGACTTTCGACTTTCTCGGCTTCACGCACATCAGTGCGCGCAGTCGCGGCGGTCACTACACGACGTGGGTTCGGACCATGCGAAAGCGAATGCATCGCAGCGTCAGGGAAGTGGCGCAGTGGTGCAAAGCCTATCGGCACCGTCCCGTCGAGGAGCAACGCGCCGCTCTCAACGCGAAGCTGCGAGGTCATTACCAGTACTACGGCCGTTCATCGAACTATCCGCGCATGCGGCAGTTCTACAGCGCGGTCCGTCGCATCTGGGGCCAATGGCTCGGTCGGCGCTCGCGGGCGGGCCGGTTCTCGGTGCAAGCCTATCGGCGCTTCCTGCAACGTCATCCACTCTTGTTACCCCGAATCACACACCGCTGGGCCAGTCTGCGGAGTCCATCATGAGTACGGGCGGTCCGATGGAACGGAGCAAATCCCCCGTGCTGCTGAAGAACCCGCTGCGTTAATTGCGCACGGCGGGATCTGTGAGGGGGGAGGGTCGGCAGCAGGGGCTGCGATCCTCCTCTACTCGGATACCCGCGATTCTAGCGGGGTGGAGTGGCGGCGTGTCCCGTCGGACGCCAACCGCCCGCGCACCCACCAGAAGTATTCCGGCCGGAAGGCCACGAAAGTCCCCCCGCCATCCGCTGAGGGCGACGAGCGCCGCATGGATGGCGATGTCCGCCAACGCCTGTCTCGCGCACCGACAGGGTGGCTCACGACAGTGGTCCGCGTCGATGCCCAAGAAATGCGGATCGGGGGTGAGCCGTGACCGAAAACCAATCTGCCCACCGATCCATCCCTCTGCTCAGGAGCAACGAGGAACAACTGGCGAAGATCAGGCGACAGCTCGAAGGGATGTTCAGAGAGCTGCGGCTGATCCAAGACGTCATCATGGTCTGCGGTGGCGCCTGCGAGTCCATCAACTCTGAACTCGACGGTGAAGTCGAACACGTCCTGCGTCGCTGCGGCTCCGATCGTCTGTACAGCGTGCTGAAAACTCTGACTG
>DASTSJ010000298.1:0-6565 GCA_035760765.1 Edaphobacter sp.
GACGATGAAACCTACAACGCGAAGCAGCCCGGGCGATCCCTCCTGGGCAATGGAGACCCCCGCTGGAATTGCCGCAGCCAGCAAGCCACTGATCGCTGCCGAGACCCCCATGGCACCGCGGGAGAGTGCGACGTAAAAGCCAGTGAGAGAGAGTCCTCCCATCACCCCTGCCAGGAGCCCCCAGAGCAGGGCGGCTCCGTGAGGGAAGGCATCGCCACGAAACCAGGCCACCGCTGCCAGAACGCAGAAGCTGGCAGCGTGGCTGGTCAGCACGACGCGTAGAGCGCCGCGCATGGTGCCACCGGCCTGCTTGGCTCCCATTCCGCCGGAAAAGTCGCCGCCGCCCCACAGGACGGCAGCAGCCAGTGCAAGCCATGCGTTTGCTTCCAGCATCGTCTCTGGTTACGCTGCGCTTACCGGTTGGGAGTGATGGTATTGACCGGGCCTGAGTCGCTCGCCGTCGGGTAGTAGCCCTTCTTGGCGATCACGGTCAGGTTCGGACGAAGCACGCGCACGTCGATCGTACGGTACTTGCCATCGATAAATGGCTGATGCGTGTAATAGCCCAGCGTGTACTGCGTGCGGACCTCTTCGAAGATCTTCTGGAAACTCTGCTCGATGCCACGCTGCCGGAACTCGGCGTCGAGATTGCCGCCAGTTTCATTGACGTAGCTGGGAAGAACGTTGTCCCGCATCGTGTACGGAAGGTGAATCTTGTCGAGGAAGCCGACCACCGGCAGGGAGGAGTCTCCCACCAGTGTGCCGTAAACCGAGATCTTGTTTGTCTGAAGGTAGCGAATGACCTCCTTGGTCTTCGCCTGCGAGCCGTACTCCTTGCCGTCGCTGATGACGTAGATCACGCGCCGGCGGCCCTTCGGACGGTCGCTGAGCGACTTTGCCGCGGCCAGGATCGCGTCATTGAGGGTATGGACTTCCTTCGGAACCTTCAGCTCCATCGCCTGGCTGTTGCGAATGGGCGCCGTGTTCGGGTCGAAGTTTCTCCCGTTGATGACCGTGGTCTGCGCAAGAGGACCGCCCATGTTCAGGTAGACATCGCGACCTGTGCTCTTGGAATTATTGAGAGCAAACTCCAGGCGTGCGCTGTTGGCGGCGGTGAAGTCCGTGCGCTTCTGGGGGCCGTTGTTGTAGGTGTAAACCGCGACCTCGTCATACGGTGCAAACGCACCCTGCAGGGCAGCCAGGGAGTTGTTGACCTTGGCCATGTTGTCTGGCGTCAGGCTCTGGTCGATCACCAGAGCGACCGAAAGCGGGAATGGATCTACCGTGAACAGACTAATGCGCTGAGGAATATTGTTCTCATAGATACGCACCTCGCGCCACGTGATCCCGGGGACTAGCCTCTGTTTGCTGTCCTTGACGGTGAAGGGAACCTCGACGAAGTTGGTCCGTACGACCAGCTTGAAGGCGTCAGCGCCTTGACCGGCAGCCGGCAACTCCGGAGGAGTCTCCTGTCCGGCAGGCTGCTGGGTAGCCGGAGGCAGGCTGGAGGGAGGGCCCTGTTGCTGCTGATCGGCAGGAGCATGATCTCCATTGGAGGTAGGTGTTGTACCCATGCCCGGTGCGACCTTGTTCGCGGCTGGCAGACCGACCTGTGGGCGCGGCGCATCCGGTATCTGCTGCGCTGCCGAAGCCTGCGCGGTCGTCGTCTGTGCCTGGGCATGGCCCAGCGCCATAAACGCCAGAACCCCCGCCAATACGCTTTCCCTCACCACTTAGAAACCCCCGTACCACTCCCACCCAGACTTTCCATGGCGCCGGGTGTTGCCAACTATCAGAGTACCAGTCAGTGAATCAGGAGGCTATCACATTGAAAGGCCTCGGGTAACTCTGCAGTGTAGGACGCAACGTGCCAAGTGGACGTTGCGCCACACTCCTTTAGACGATCATCACCGCCAAACATTTTTCGCTGACCCGCCGCCCTCTTCCACCGTCTATATACAACATGCGTACCTCTCTGTGTGTCTCTGCGGCTTTGCTTGTTGTTGCCTTCGGACTCGCCTTGCCTCTCCACGCGCAGGAAGCGCCTTCTCCCGGCGGGCCGCCACCGGCAAGCTCCGCTCCCAGCGAGCAACCGGTAGACATCGGCGACACTCAGACCCTGAAGGTAAACGTCAATCTGGTCAATGTGTACTTTTCGGTGCGCGATAAAAATGGATACATCACGAACCTCGCCAAAGACGACTGTCAGATCTACGAGGACAAGGTTCTGCAGAAGACCAAGAACTTTACCCAGGAGAAGAAACTCCCCCTGACCATCGGAATCCTGCTCGATACCAGCGGGAGCCAGCAAAACGTCCTGCCGATGGAGCAGGACGCGGGAGCCGAATTCCTGAAGGACGTCCTGACCCCGAAGGATGAGGCCTTCCTGATCTCCTTCGACATCAATGTCGATCTGCTGGCGGACTATACCAATTCCCCCAGCGAGTTGCGGCGTGCGATGCAGAAGGCCAGCATCAATACGGGCGCTGGGACTGGTTCTGTGACTGGAAACGCCACGCCTCGCGGAACTTTACTTTACGACGCTGTTTACCTCGCCGCACACGACAAGCTTCGTCAGGAGGCTGGCCGCAAGGTCCTTGTGATCCTGACCGATGGACAGGATCAGGGCTCGCAGGAGAACATCCGTACGGCGATTGAGGCGGCTCAAAAGTCCAATGCTCTCGTCTATGTCATCTTGATCGCGGACGTCCGAGCCTACGGCGGCATTGGATACTTCGGCGCGGGAGATATGGATCGGCTGGCGCGCGAGACGGGCGGACGCGTCATCAACGTCGGCAACAATGGCAAGAAGCTGCAGGAAGCGTTCGACCAGATCCAGGACGAACTGCGAACCCAATACCTGGCCAGCTATACCCCCACGAACCTGAAAACCGACGGAAGCTTCCGCACGCTCAACATCACCTGCGGCAAAGATACGAAGGTTCAGGCTCGGAAGGGGTATTACGCGTTGGCCGATAGTCCTGACAACAACTAGGCAGGATTCACAAGGCTGGACCTAGAATCCCTGCATACAACGTGTCATCCTGAGCGGAGCGCAGCGGAGTCGAAGGATCTGGGGTCGTCTCGATCTCGCTCCAACTTCTGAACTCCTAAAGGCAACCGCAGATCCTTCGACTACGCCTCTCGCGAGGCTTCGCTCAGGATGGCACCTTTGTAGGGGGAGTGCGTTGATGAAGCAGATTTCCTAAGCTTCCATCGCTCCCGAATAAACAGCCATCCCCGCGACGGCGTCGACGCCCATCGAGTCCAGTTCGTCGATCTCGCGACGCTCCTTGATGCCGCCGGCGACGATCAACTGCTTCGCCGTGGTGGCGCGTAGAATGGCTGCGACATCGATCGGGAAGCCGGTCATCGTGCCCTCGGTATCCACGTGGGTGTAGAGGAAGGCAGCGCAGTAGTCCTCAAGCCACGTCACGGCTTCTTCCGGCGTGAGCGCGACATTTTCCTTCCATCCGCGCACAGCAACCTGCCCGCCTTTCGTGTCGACCGAGAAGACCAGTTGCTCTTCGCCGAGACTGTCGCGCAGCTTCTGGGCGAAGTCCAGATTGATCAGCGGGTGACGCTTGCGGTCCGCGTCATTGTCCCCGCCAAAGAGCGAGGAGCCGTAGATGACGCGCTTGGCGCCAAGATCAAGCATGCGCTGACCATCTTCAGCAGTGCGCAGCCCCCCGCCCACCTGGCAGGGTAGCTTCGAGGTGAACTGCGAGATGAGATCGGCGTTCGATCCTTGGCGCATGGCGGCGTCCAGGTCGATCAGTTGTACGAGAGGGTATTTGCTGAAACGATTGATCCAGTAGTCGAAGTCGTCAAAGGCAAGCTTGAGCTTTTCACCCTGGACAAGCTGCACGATACGGCCGCCCATAAGGTCGATAGAGGGTATAAGCATGTCGATATTCTCTCAGGTATCAGGTTGCGGACTTGAGCGCCTTGAAAAAGGCACGTGCCCAGATGGCCAGAACTCCGTTCAGAAAAAAGCCGAGGACCGAGGCATAGCGGAAGAGATCCTCAGAGCTGAACCTCTCCCAGTAGAACTTGTCGATGATAGCTCGAGCGAGAACCAGCCCCGGCTCAAGCAGGATGACGGCGATCAGGTGGCAGGCAAAGCCCACGGCATCCTGATGGAAGACCTCAACTCCGATTGAGCCCAGCAATCCAGCCAACTGCACGACGAGGAAGGCCAGCCAAAAAGTCGTCATACCAAAGCTAGCAGGGCAGCCGAACGGGAACGCCGGCCCGTTGCAGCTCCGCCTTCAGCTCACGGGAGTCCGTGACGCCGAAGTGGAAGATGCTCGCTGCCAGCGCAGCATCGGCTTTGCCCCCATGAGGACCATGCCCGAAGACCGCGACGAAGTGCGCGGCGGAACCCGCGCCTCCGCTGGCGATCACGGGAATCTGCACGGCTTCGGAGACGCGTGCGGTCAGCTCGCAGTCAAAGCCTGACCGCATGCCGTCTGTGTTCATGCTGGTCAGCAGGATCTCGCCTGCGCCGCGCTGCTCGGCCTCGCGGGCCCATTCGATCACTTTGCGGCCCGTGGGCTTGCGGCCACCAGCAACGAAGACTTCAGCATCACCGACAGGATCGGACGAGTTCTCTGCGCGTCGTGCGTCGATGGCGACGATGACCGCCTGTGCCCCGAAACTCGATCCTATCTCGCCGATCAGCTCCGGCCTCGCGATGGCCGAGGAGTTGATGCTGACCTTGTCCGCACCGGCATCAAAGACCGCTGCAGCGTCTTCTGCGGAGCGAATTCCTCCACCGACCGTAAAGGGAACGAACAGCTCTGCCGCGGTACGTTTCACGGTGTCGAGCAGCGTACCCCGCCCCTCGTGCGTGGCCGTAATGTCGAGCAGCACGATCTCGTCGGCTCCTGCGGCAGCGTGGCGATGCGCCAGCTCGGCGGGATCGCCCGCGTCGATGATATCGACAAACTGGATGCCTTTGACTACCCTGCCGTCGCGGACATCAAGGCAAGCGATGATGCGTTTGGTCAGCATGGTTGAATCCTTACAGGGGTAGAGGCGCTTACAGCGCGCTCGGCGCCTTCGGCCACGATGCGGGCGATAGGTTCGTCCGGCGAGAGCGTGTCTCCGCTCGATGCAAACCACTCGACAACGAGGCCCTGAAGAGGAGCGCGCAGATAAAATTCGCTCTTCCCATCGGTGAGCACAGCGATGTTCTGGCCGGTCCCCACAAGCGTTCCTTGAGGCACGAGTTGCTGCGCGAGCTTGTATTCGGGCTGTGGCGACTCTTCGGCGAGCTCGAGTTCGTAAACGAAGGGCATGGTTATAACTCCACGAAGTTTTTGAGGATCTGCAGGCCGACAGCGCTCGACTTCACCGGGTGGAACTGCACACCCATCACGTTGTCGCGCTCGACCGCTGCGGTGAAGTCACCGCCGTAGTTTGTCGTCGCTGCGGTATCAGCACTTACGGGCGCGCGCCAGGAATGTGTGTAGTAGACGAAGCCGCCGGGAGCGACGCCGCGCAGCAGGCGTGAATCCTCCCGGATGTTTTCGAGCGAGTTCCAGCCGACGTGCGGGGACTTCAACTCCACGCCATTGAAAATGGCAGGGAAGCGCTCGCACTTCGATCCGAAGTGGCAGAGACCCTCCGTCGCCTCCGCTTCGGTTGATCCCTCGTAGAGCCACTGCAGACCGACGCAGATCCCGAGGAAAGGAACTCCACGCGCAATTGCCTCGCGGGTAGCTTCCGTGAGCTCAAGATCGTGCAGAAGCTGCGTCGCCTGGAAGTGGCCTACGCCCGGGAGGACGATCTTACTGGCGCTGCGCACGTCGTCAGGCGACTGCGTGACGTGCGTCTCCGCGCCGAGGTAGTGCAGCGCTTTGAGCACGCTGGTGAGATTGCCCGCTTTGTAGTCGATGACTTGAATCATGATCAATACAGTGTGAACCCAAACCAAAATAGAAGTTCGATCAAAGCAATCAGTGCTAACCATCGTTGATTGCCTCGACCGAATATTGTCAATGCTGCTGCAAAGATGCTCAGAGATGAACCGATTAAAAAGACCCATGCACCAGTACGAATCTTTGCGTCAACCGAAGTGAGAACATTGACTGCCGTAAAACCAATGATCCATAGAGCCGCCGTAGAAAGCAGGATGTAGCGACCAGCTACATACAAACGTTCACGCAACCCAAGCGATTCCATTGTTAGAGCAGTCCCTTGGTACTCGGCAGAATCTCCGCCATCCGCTCATCGCGCGAGCAGGCTCCACGCAGAGCGCGTGCGAACGCCTTGAAGATCGCTTCGATCTTGTGGTGGTTCGAGCGGCCGTACATGGTTTTGACGTGGACGTTGGCCTTGGCTCCGCGCGCGAAGCCGTCGAAGAAGTCGGCGAGCAGCTCGGACTGGAAGTCTCCCACCAGGCGTACCTTCACCTTATCGTCGACGACGTAGGCAACCCGCCCTGAGAGATCGACGGCGGCGACGGCGAGCGTCTCGTCCATCGCCATGACGAAATAGCCAGCGCGCAGGATGCCCTTCTTATCTCCGAGCGCCTTGTTGAAGGCCTCACCCAGTGCGA
>DASTSJ010000299.1:0-5609 GCA_035760765.1 Edaphobacter sp.
GACCTGACACTTCCTCCCTTTCCAATGGACAGCCGACACCCCCCTCTGCCGGCGCCCATAGTGATAAGCGGGGGAGGAATCCTCAGCAATGGAGGATGCCTGTCTGATTGCTGGGACTACCCCAACGAACACAGCTTCAGCTTTTCAGCAACTGGCGATCCGGATGGATCGTTTGATGTGCTAATGACAACTCCCACTACGTTGGTTAATTACATGGGAGGACGCCTCTGCTATATAGCCGGAAAATGCGAAGGGGATGCGTATACGTACGCCTACTTTACCGCGAATTATCCGGCAGTCTTTTTCAATGGAACTCAATATCAAGCCGGATCGTACTCCGACGTTCAATACTATTTCGGTGCCAGCCTCACTTACGTCAGTGAGGTGACCACTCCGGAACCATCATCCCTGATCCTGCTTGGCTCGGGTGCATTAGGTCTTGTCGGTGTATTCAGGCGAAGAACTGCGAATGTCTAGCTAGAAACGCCCCGGAGAATCCGGGGCGTTCTCTTTGATCGTCATGATCCCCTTATTGCGTTGTGTGTGATCTCGCAATGTGAATCAATTTCCATCAGCAGAAGCTTACTTCGCCTCGAAGATCAGGAAGTAGTCCTGCCCGTCGGCCTTGGTGAAGTCGTAGGTTCCGGTAAGCTGGTAGCCGGCGTCGTCCATCTCCTTCTCGACGATGTCGCGGTCGACTCCGTGGTCGGTCTCCCTGCCGTTGCGGTCGATGATGCCGACCTTCGCCCCCTTGCGGAGCGCCGGACGGAGGTTCTTCATGAAGGTCTCCGGGTGCGCGATCTCGTGGTAGACCTTCAGGAGCAGCACGGCATCGACGCTTCCCGGCGGCAGCATCGGATCATCCGGGCGCCCCAGCACCGTCCGCACATTGGTGAGATTTTCTTTGACGACGCGCTTGCCGATCGCCTCGATGGCCAGCGGGTTGATGTCCTCGGCCAGTACGGCTCCTGCAGGCCCGACGCGGCGGGAGGCTCGCACGGTGAACCAGCCGGAGCCCGCCCCGATGTCCGCCACGTTCTTCCCTGCCTGGATTCCCAGCAGGTCCATCACGCGATTGATCTGTAGTCGCTGGTCGCGTCCGGGTGACTCGAAGATGGAGAGATCGCCGGTGTACGGCTGGCTGGTCGGCCGGGGTGGCGCAGGCTGCGGGGCGGGGGCTTGCGGCAGGGCAGCGGGAGCGGTCAGGCTCAGCGCGAGAACCAGCAGGGAAGCGAAGCGAAGAGGCGCATTCATGACGCGTCCAGTGTGCCACCGCGCTCGCAGAATGGTCTAGCTAGCGCGAATAGATGTCTGCGTCAAGTGTGATGTTCCACGTGGAACATCACTGATAAAGGCCTGGCGCGTGTGGAAAAGGGGGCGGTTATAAGGAAATTCCGGCGCCTGTTCGATGCGGAGGGCGTGGTTGTGAAACCCACGAGGTATGTGGCGGGTACAACCGCGGATCCTTCGACTGCGCCCTTCGGGCTTCGCTCAGGATGACACTCTCGGGAAGGAGTATTGCCAAGGGAAGGAGTATCGGGACCGCCTTGGAAAGGCTATCCCTCCGGAGGGCAGCATGAACGATGCCGTCGGTAGCACCAGATCTGGCGGGAGAGTGTGACTGGGAAAGAGCCTTGACTTGAAAACGGCCGCGAGCCCGAGATCCGCCAGCGTTACTGGATTTGCACGAGCTCACCGTGAGCGGCGTGGCCGCCAGGGGTCACGGTGCCGGAGTTCTGTGGGGCGCGCCAGAAGTCGATGAAGCTGACCTGGTGGACGCAGCTGATGGTGCAGCCCGGGGCGCAGCTCTTCTCGGTCAGGAACTCGCGCTTGATGTCGTCGACCGTATAGTCGGCGAGCGGAACGCCAGGGTAGCCGCGCTGCTGGCTGCAGTAGTGCACCAGGCCGTTCTCGCAGACGTACAGGTAGCGGCTTCCGGCGCGGCAACGCCAGTCGTTCGTCTTGCCGTTGGCGATCGCTTCCTGAAAGTGGTTGAAGCGCGAGTAGCTGCGGCGCGTCATGGAACGCACCTTGTCCCATACGACCCGCTCGGCGTCTCCCAGCGGCTTCAACTGGCCGCTGCCGTCGTGGATGATCCCGATGGTCGAGCTGAAGCCGAGACCGAGGGCGCGCTCCGAGACCACGCGGGCGTCGTCCGGGTTGGCGATCCCGCCGCCAACGACCGAGTTGATGTTCACGTGGAACTCGGCGTGTTCGGCCAGCATCTGCAGCTTCTTGTCGAGCACCTTCAGGCTCTTCTTCGAGACGGCATCCGGCATCACGTTGTCGATCGAGATCTGCATGTGATCGAGCCCGGCCTTGTTCAGGCGGTGGATGCGGTCCGGCATCAGCAGGTAGCCGTTGGTGATCATGCCGGCGATGGCGCCGGTCTTGCGGATGCGCGCGATGATCTCTTCGAGGTGCGGATTCAGCAGGGGCTCGCCGCCCGAGATGGTGATGACGCTGGTCCCCAGCCTGCCCAGGTCGTCGATGCGCCGCAGCATCTCATCCAGCGGCACGGGCTCGGAGAAGTCGTCGTACTCATTGCAGTAGGTGCAGGAGAGATTGCACCGCCGCATGGGAACGATCTGCGCCATGTAGGGATGATCGGTTGAGGCCAGCGCGGAACCGATGGAGACGATCTCCCGCACCTTGCGGGTGATGGCCTTCCATCGCCGCCGTGCGCGACTCGGCGGCTGAAGGGTGGGGGTGGAGGTGGAAGCCATAATCAATGTTAAGTATATCGGACGGGGGTCCGGGAGGCTTTGTGCAGGGTGGGCAGAGCGGCGGATTCGCGATGAAGCATGCTTATGGAGTCGCACCGCGTTGAATCTAGCTGTCTCGGCCATGGGCCACATGAGACCCAAGGTTAAGGACTGATCAGTTTCGATGGGCCCTGTGCGATCACTGCCGCGAAGCCGACTTCGCGGTATTAGTGATTCGCGGTACATTTGGTCACATGCGCCCGCTCCGAATTGGCAGCTGTTATGAGATTCCGGTAATGGACTATGAGCAACCGCCACAAATTACGTGGCGGGATTTCTACAGTTTCAGAAATCAGGTCATTCGCCTGCTCAGAGTTTTCGGAACGGCTGGTCCTATGGGTGAGGTGGATTTTTCTGCCTCCGAAGAGGATGAGCCGTCATTTCACTCTGAAGTCATCGATGATCCGAACTTCTTCGTCGTGGATGACATGTACAACGAGCATGACAGGATCTCGCGAGTGGAATGTTCTCCGTCGCATATTGATGCAGTTCTAGTGGAGTCTCTTTCGGCGATGATGCAGGCGTTTCCAGGCTGGTATGTCTCTTTCGGCCTCGGGGACTCGGGCTTGGTAGTCTTCGCCGATGCAGTTCTGGTTGGCGGTAGACGATTCTGGGATTGCACTTCTGTAGAGGAGATTTCGGAACGATGCCAAAAGCCTGTCAACTTTGGTGCTCAGGAACCACTGACTGACTCCATGTACCAGCTATGGAGAGACATTCTTATGGGGGCCATCGGGTCCTCAGCGCATTTGCCCGAAGCGTCAAGTCGACAATGGTCTGAAGTCATCAGGTCGCTTGAAGCTATGCGCTCTCAGCAGAAGGACGGCCGTCTAACGACGTTCGCATATGACCAGGTACGACATGATTTGCATCCCCGCACAAGGATGGAGTTACTCAGCCGCTTTCTAACTGATCTGCCTACGCTTTCTCACGAGCAGCTCGCAGCAATGAAGCGAAATCTTCATGGCGATCTGGGAAAAGCTCTTTCCGATTCTGCTTCTGTAGCAGAAGCGCGTATGCTGACTGCCGAAGTTTGGTCGAGCCTTGAAGCCATACGCGATAGTCTCAGCTCAATCGACATTGTCAATTGGTGGGCGAACTTATTGCACGAAGTTGTGCAACCTTCAGACTGGCTCAAGGACGCGCTCGAAGATAAGTTACGCGATAGGGCCACACAATCTGATCCACTATTCCGGCTTTCAGCTTTGTTTGGGCTTACATGGCTCGGAGCCGATGACATCTCTCCCTTAGTAGACGCTGCGACAGCAGATCGCCCTGAATGGAAGAGCAATCCGTTGCTAGTCAGGTGGTTGGAGAATCTAAGAGCCGGTAGGCGTTTGTATCCCGACCGGAATATGTTCGATTTGCCAATTTAAATGGATGGTGAGCAAGATTGGCATGATGGTGGGTCCTCATAAACGCTCTTATCTTCATTCAAAATTGCTGAGGACAAGACGACTTGTTGGTACTTCCACCGGACGGTAGGGTGACGTGGTGCGCATACGCTTGAAAGCTCCTACACACATCTCTGTCGTCTCGACGTTCCGTCCTATCGGTATAATCCGACGGTGTCCGGAACGACCGGAGGAGACTCTCGAGGATGAAGCTTTTGTGTGTTTTGACCCTTGTTGTTTTTGCGATCACGGTTCCGCTTCATTCGCAGGAAGGCCCCACGTTCTTCAGCGTCCCGCCAGCCGATGCTCCAGAACTCGCACACAGAGGCCCATACTCGGTCGGGGTCCGCACGGTCGAGCTCCACAATCCGGGCCAGCCCGATATCCTCCACTTCGACAAGGTCTCGGGCAAAGCACCTCTGTACGACCGGCCATTGACGGTCGAAATCTGGTACCCCGCAATCATCCCCGCGGGCGCCGTCGAACGGACCGACTATGTGATGGAGTTGCCCGGTGTGGCCACAAGCAAGGACCCATCTGCCAAATCCCAGACCCTCTCTCTTCCCGGCAAAGCGCTTCGGGATGCTCCGCCTGCTGCCGGGCAGACCTATCCTCTCGTGGTGGTCTCGCACGGTTATCCCGGCTCGCGCTATTTCCTAAGCTACCTCTGTGAGAACCTCGCCTCGAAGGGCTATGTCGTAGCCGCAATCGACCACACCGATTCCGTCTTCGGCAAAGAGCGGGCCTTTACAAGCACACTCCTCAACCGCGCCAACGACCAGCTGTTTACTGTGGGGGCCCTTCTCGATCTCGCCGCCACCCCTGGTCATTTCCTCAAGGGAATCGTCGACACCGCGCATGTCGGAATCATCGGCTACTCCATGGGAGGATACGGCGCGCTGGCCTCCGCCGGAGCCGGCTACAGCTCGAAATCGATGGCCGACACCGTTGTCCCCGGAGGCTACTTGCATGCCTGGGAGGCTGGAAGCGACGCGTACCGGGCACATTTGCGCAAGGAAGTGAAGGCGGTCGTCGCGATCTCGCCCTGGGGCGACCAGCCGCCGTATTCCTCGTGGGATCCTAACGGACTGGCGGGCATCCACATCCCCACCCTGTTCCTCGCCGGGGACCAGGACGACGTCTCCAACTTCGCCACCGGAATCGAGCCCGCCTTCGAGGAGGCCGTCCATTCCGACCGATGCCTGCTGGTTTACCAGAACGCTCGCCACAACATCGGAGGTGACGCGCTTCCGCCAGACTTCCCAGCCTCTTTCCAGGCCCACGAATTCTTCGACGAGCCGGTCTGGCGCAAGGATCGGATCATGGCCATCAATCAACACTTCATCACCGCCTTCCTTGACCTCTACCTCAAGGGCGATGAAAGTAAGCGCAGCTATCTCCATGTCACGCCAGCCCTGTCGAACAGCGGAACGTGGCCTCTTCCTCCCGG
>DASTSJ010000300.1:0-9196 GCA_035760765.1 Edaphobacter sp.
AGTCACAGACCTCGGTGCCTTCAAGGTCAATAGCCAGAATCTGGTACCCTCCGCCGGGAAAGACGACGACGGCAGCACCGGTATTCCGGCCGTTGGGTGAGTAAACGGTCATCGTGGGGCGGGAGACGTTGTTGATGTACGTCCAGGGCCTGCCGGCGACGAGGTCCTTGTCGTCGACCTTCATCGTCTCAGGCCCGGTGTAGGGTCGCGCATCCGGGATGGCGCCGGGCCAGATGGAGACCTGCTTGTGTCCGGGTGAGGGTTGCCATGCAGACTGTTGTGCAGCCAAAGACGCCGGCAGAAGGGCGGCCATCAGCGCCCGGATCATCCAAATTCTCATCCATCTCTCCACGGAACCTGCGTTTGAAGAGAAGTCTAGATGGAAAGGATGTGGACCCTTGTCCCTCTTCTTGAAGGCATCGACTCAGTTACGGAGGCGTTACTTGATGATGCCGCGCTCGCTTCGGGCGATAAAGTCCGCGAGGTAAGCGACCTTGTCACCGAATTCGCCGGATGCAATCTTCTCCCGGATAGCGGCCAGCGCGTCGGTCGTGTTCAGCTTGGAAGCCTGCAGCAGGCGATAGGCCGCACGGAGCTGCTTGATCTCGTCGCGCGTAAAGCCCTTTCGTTCCAGTCCGACCTTGTTGATCCCGTAGGCATGGTTATTGCGTTCGATGCTGGTCAGCGAGTAGGGAAGAACATCCTGCGTGATGGTCGTCCCGCCGCCGATGTAGGCATGGGTGCCGATCGTACAGAACTGGTGCACCGGGTTGAGAGCGCCCACCACGGCGTAGTCCTCTACCGTCACGTGCCCGGCGAGTGTTGCCGCGTTTGCCAGAATCACTCCGTTGCCGATGACCGAATCGTGCCCGATGTGGGTATAGGCCATAATCAGGCATCCTGAGCCGATACGGGTTACTCCTCCGCCGCCTGCCGTACCGCGCGAGATGGTGACATACTCGCGGATGTCGTTCTTGTTGCCGATCACAAGCTGCGTCGGTTCGTCTTTGTACTTCAGGTCCTGTGGAGCGATGCCGAGGCAGGCGAAGGAGAAGACGCGGTTATCGTCGCCCATCGTCAGGTGCCCATCGAGAACCACATGCGAGATCAGCTCGCAGCGCTCGCCCAGCACGACGTTGGGGCCGATCGTGCAATACGGGCCGACGATACAGCTTTCCGGGACCCGGGCCCCCTCCTGAACGATTGCGGTGGGGTGAATGCTCACTCGGGCTTTGCCTCAGGCTTCTTCGTTCCCCGGGGAACCAGGGCGCACATCACGGTCGCTTCGCAGACCAGCTTGCCGTCGACCGTCGCCATGCCCTGCATGCGGACAGCGGTCGAGCGCCAGTTGAGCACCTTCACCTCGATGCGCACCTGGTCGCCTGGAACCACAGGCTTGCGGAACTTGGCGCTATCGATGCCGGTGAAGACCATCAGCTTGTTGTCGCGATCCGGAATCTCGGTGAGCAGGAGGGCGCCGCCGGCCTGCGCGATCGCCTCGACCATCAGAACGCCCGGCATGATGGGGTAGTCCGGGAAGTGGCCCTGGAACTGCGGCTCGTTGAACGAAACGTTTTTGATCGCCACAATCCTCTGCTTGCGTTCGACCTCGATGACGCGGTCGATCAGAAGGAAGGGATAGCGGTGGGGGAGGATGGACATGATCTCGGTGATGTCCATGGTCCGGCCGGCCTCGGAAGTTGTGGCTGCCGAAGGGGAAACTGCAGAGTTTTCCGTCGATTCACTCATGGCAGACCTGAGTATAAACCGCCGATCCGGGTTGGAATGGCCGTAACCACCGCCGAGCGCTACGGTGGTTACGGCTTTTTAGGTAGAAGATCCAGGTTGAACAGGTCCGGAGACAGCCCCTGATCGTAGGTCACCTTCGTGATGAATCGCTGATTCACCATGTCGCCATTCCGGTAACGGGTGACGTTGTAGGGAGTTGGGAGACCCTGGACCGTGTGATAGTCGGAGTAGGTCTCCGCCTCCTCGTCGAAGTCGTTGAAGGTCTCGTTCCTCCACTTGAAGGTGCGGCGCAGAGGAAGGTGGGAGGTGGCGTCCAGCTCGATAGTCACAGCATCGTTGTTTGCGCTGAGGACGGTGACCTTGTCGGCCATGCGTCGCTCCACCATTGTGCTGCCTTCGTCGAGGATCAGCACGCCGGGAGCCTTGATCCACTTTTCAACGACGCTCTCGATCGAATGATCCTGACGACGGTAGTAGTCCGCGACCTGCTCTTTCGGAAGTTCGGTGCGCCCCTTATACGTGATCTCGTAGCCCTTGCCAGCGGTATATATCTGTACGACGTCGATCTTTTTGCCGGGGACGAACATGCCCTTGGGAGAGAGGAAACCGATACGTTCAGCGGGTTGCTGGCCTGATCCGGTGAAGCGACGCCAGCCGGTGAACTCGATGACGGTCCCGTTGGGAGCACCGCGAAAGAAGGCAGCGGTGCGTCCGGAGACCTGCATGTCCTTGCGGGAGAGCCAGGCCTGGCCACCGAGCGCCTGGACCATCTCGTCCAGCAGCTGTTTTCCGCGTTGCTCGTCGGTCTGGCCCGTCGGTTCAGGTGGCGCCGCGCTCGGTATGGCGCTTGCCTGAGCGGTGAGGCGCATGGGCGCGATGGCTCCGAAGATAACCAACAAGGCAAGAAAGGACTTCATCATCTCTTCATTCAGCTCCGAAGGGCTATCCGACGAGTACAGCTCCACCGTTGACGTTGAAGACCTCACCGGAGATAAACCCTGCCAGCGGAGTGCAGAGAAACAGGATAGGTCCGGCGATCTCTTCCGCGCGTGCGGGACGGCCAAGCGGAATGGCGGCCAGCACCTTCTTGGACGTCTCCGGATGGCTCAAGGCAGCAGAGGACATCTCGGTGTCGACCCAGCCGGGGGCGACGCAGTTGCAGTAGATTCCTTCGGAGGCAAGCTCACTGGAGAGGCTTTTGGTAAGGCTGATCAGCGCTCCCTTGCTGGCGGCGTAGTCTGCATGGAAGGCCTCGCCGCGCTGGGCAGCGGTGGAGGCGACCAGCACGATGTGTCCGCGGACGTGGTCGATGGGCTCCTGCTGCTTCATCTGGGTGACGGCGGCACGCACCAGGCCGAAGGTGCTGTCGAGATTGATCCCAAGGGTGCTGCGCCATTGCGCCTCGCTCATGGACTCGATGGGGATGTCGTGCGGAGGCCAGACGCCGTGATTCACGACCAGGCAGTCGAGGCGCCCGAATGCTTCCACCGCAGCACGTACCAGAGCGGCGCCACCAGATGGTGTTGCCAGCTCCTGACGAAGAGCACGGCAGTTGGAGTCGTCGCCGCAGCTTGCAATCAGCTGCGTAGCCTGCACCTCAGCGTTGCGATAGTTGAAGAAGACCTGCGCGCCGGCACGGCGAAACATCTGGACGGTCGCGGCACCGATGCCGCGGGAACCCCCGGTGATGAGCGCGGTGCGCCCTGCAAGGGAGAGGGCGACACCCGGCTTCGTCACATTTTCCATACGGTGACGCTACCGAATCCGAGGTAATGGCGCAACTTCAACAGACTGTTTGCGCTGGACCTGGTTCGCAGTCCGGAGATCTGCTCAGAGTTTCTGGTAGCCAGAAGATCTTTTCCTTTTCGTTACGGGCTGGGCGCCTTTGCGCTCAGTGATGATGCGTTTGCGTTCGCGCACCGGCATGGCGAGGACGCCGAGTGTCTTTTTAGAAAGCCTCGAGGCAACGATGGAGTGCGCCGCTGTCAGTTCCTCCTGCCATCCGACAGCGCTAAGGACATTCCATCGCTCGACGGCAACCCAGTAGGCTCTTGCAAGGTACGGTGCGGGCAAGATGCCTTCACGCTCCAGCAGCTCGGCGAAGCGCTCCTGGCCTGCGCAGAAGGAGATGACAGAGCGTCCATCTTCTTCGAGGTTAACCACGGCAAACATCTTTCCGCCGATTGACTTGTCGCCCACCCAGAAGACGAGCTTCGCTCCCCACTGCATGGTCTCGGCGACGTGGGGGAGACCGAGTACAAAGGTGCGAATCTGCTCGACGTCCATGCCCCTGAGTATAGGGCGCGCCTCTCTGACTGGCTGAGCTTACGCGGAGGGATACGTACAGACTTTCGCGGGGACTACTGGACCGGCCTTCCAAAGGTGGTTGGAAGACCAAAGACCTTCAGGGCCGCTCTATCTAGAAGGCGCTCTGGAAGGAATCGCGCGAGGAGGGAGAGCTTTCTGGAGTCCTTTCCGGCGGGATAGCGAGTCTTTGGATTGCGATCTGTCAACGCGCGTTCCACAACCTTCGCAACAGCCTCAGGAGGGCTGCCTGCGTGCTCTTTCGCGGAAAACGTGGCGATCGCCTTACGCATGGCGGCACCGTATCGTTTTGCGGCGTCAGGCGGAAGACTCGCTATTTTCTCTTCGACACCACCCAGTGTTTTATCAACCGCTGGCGTATTGATGGAGCCGGGCTCGACGATACAGACGTGAATGCCCTGCGGGCGAAGTTCCAGACGCAGAGCACTGCTCATCGACGCGAAAGCGGCTTTCGAGGCAGCGAGAGCACCACCGAAGGGAGGGGTGATGTGATCCCCGACGGATCCGATATTTACGATCCTTCCTTTCGCTCGACGCACGAGAGGAAGAAATGCCTGGATGACGGCTATCTGGCCGAACAGGTTGACCTCGAAGATGTGCCGCAACTGATCGAGAGAGGTATGTTCTACCGGGGCTGTCATGCCGATTCCGGCATTGTTCAGCAAAGCATCAAGGCCGCGTTGCTCCAGCCTATGCTCTACTTCACGGGCGGCTGCAGCGATCGAGGCCGGATCGGCAACATCGAGGTAGATGATCTCGAGATCTCCCTGTGCAGCGGACCTAAGCGCCTCCGCATCGCTCTCCTTGCGAACCGTAGCGAAGACACGCCATCCATGTCGTACCAGTCGCAGCGCGGTGGCTCGCCCGATACCGCTGGATGCCCCGGTGATGAGTATCGCTCGACGCAGGCCGTCGTTTGAGAGCGGTTTGGCGGTTTGCATGGGTAACCTCCGGTATGCAAACAACTGTTTGCATACAAATGATTACACTGGGACACAAAGGATTCAAATTGCGATGAAGAAAAAAGCGATGGAGACGGTTACTCGGCGCTCGGATGTAACGCGGCAACGAATCGTGCTGGCGGCACGCGAAGCCTTTGCGACGCTGGGCTATGAGCGGGCTACCGTACGCAAGATTGCAGAGATGGCCGAGATTCACCCATCGATGGTGATGCGATATTTCTCGAGCAAGGAGGGTCTGTTCACGGCCTCCTCTCCTTTCGACCTCGGCCTGAGAGACCTATCTAGCATTGAGCCGAAAGGGGTGGGAAGGGGGCTGGTCGAGATATTTCTCGATCGTTGGGAGAAGAACGGTGTTGCTGGGGATCTGCCTGGCCTGCTGAGGCTGTCGGTGACCCATCCGGATGGCCGGTCGAAGGTCCTTGAAGTCTTCGCGAGCCAGATTGCGCCAGCGATCAAGAAGGTATCCCGGTCGAAGGATCCAGCCAAGAGTGCAGCGCTGGTTGCGACGCAATTAGTCGGGATCGCTTTTCTGCGATACGTGGTGCGTCTTCCGGCGGTGGTTCAGATGAGACGCGAAGATCTGGTGGACGAGGTGGGGGCCACCTTGCAACGGTACCTCGATGGGTAGTAGGTCCGTTTCCCCCTTGTAAAGAGTTCTCCCGCGAGCTTTTCAGGAAGGAAGCCGAGCGGGTAAGCTCACTACTTTGCGGCCTTCGGATTCGGTCTGCCTTGTTTCTCAAGCTTTGAGGCAGCGGCAGTTTTTTGCGTGGCGCGGCGAGTGGCCTTGCTGTGTGGCCCCGGGGTTCTTCTGCAGCTTCCCTTCGTTCCCGGGCGCTTTCCGGGCGTCGGTTCAAAGCCGGGCCAGCAGTGATTGCTCTTTTTTGCGCTGGTTCGCTTTTTCTTTGGGCTCGTGGTTCGTGACTTCGTTGAGCGTGTTTTATGTGCCGTCTGAGTAGCCATTTGTAGTGAGAAGCAGAACAGGGCTCTGAGGAGGTCTTTCCCGGAAGACTTTTTCAAGGAAGGCGAAGGCGAATAGGGCCTTTCGCTTTGAACGGATCGACGGGCTTGCCTTTTTGCGTGACGATGATTCGGCCTTCTTTTGCAAGTCGCCGGGCAACTTCGCGGGCAGGCTCCATGAGAGATTCCCAGCCGTGGCGCGAGGACGTGCCGCCCACGCGCTTTGCCGCCTCCGAGGGGCAGATGCTCTTCTCTACCCCGCGCTCTGCCAGCAACTCCAGGATGGCAGTCTCCAGTTCCTCTGCTTTGTTTGCGTCGATGTGTCCGCTGCATTGCGGGCTGCAGTACTTCGCGATGTCCCAGTCCTGCGCTCGGGCTTCGTTCCATGTAAAGGGACGTCTGCAGGTCTTGCAGAGGCGTTCTTTGCGCGGGGTTTCGCGCTCGGGTTTGGGTTTGCGATCCGGCATGTCTCTGGCGCAGCAGTCCAGAGGCTATGTTCTGCCTCTGCGAGGCTGCTGTCTCTTTATACTGAATAGCGACCATGCCGACATTTCCATCCGTTGAAGAACAACTCGATCTGATCACCAAGGGCGCTGCAGAGATTCTGCCGATGGATGCTCTCAAGGAGCGCATTCAGCAGTCCATCAACACGGGTACGCCCATGCGGATCAAGGCCGGCTTCGATCCGACCGCTCCTGACCTGCACCTGGGCCACACGGTTCTGATCCGCAAGCTGCGGCACTTCCAGCAGCTTGGCCATACGGTGATCTTCCTGATCGGTGATTCAACGGCGCTGATAGGCGATCCAACAGGCCGCAACGTGACCCGCAAGCCGCTCACGCCGGAGCAGATCAAGGTGAACGCGGAGACCTACAAGGAGCAGGTTTTCAAGATCCTCGATCCCGAGAAGACGGAGGTCCGCTACAACTCCGAGTGGCTGGACAAGCTGAGCTACTACGACCTGGTGCGGCTGCTGGCGCAGTTTACCGTCTCGCAGATGCTGGAGCGCGAAGACTTCCACAAGCGCTTCGACGCCGAGCAGCCCATTGCGCTGCACGAGATGATCTATCCGATCGCGCAGGGGTATGATTCGGTTGCGCTGAAGTGCGACGTGGAGCTGGGCGGGACCGACCAGAAGTTCAACCTGATGCGCGGGCGCGATCTGCAGCGGCACTTCGGGCAGCCCCAGCAGATCATCCTGATGAATCCGATTCTGGAGGGTCTGGATGGCGTGCAGAAGATGTCGAAGTCGCTGAACAACGCCATCGGCATCCACGAGCCGCCGTCGGAGATGTACGGCAAGCTGATGTCGATCTCGGACGAGCTGATGTGGAAGTACTGGACTCTGCTGACGGATTTGCGAGCCTCACAGATCGCCGTGATGCAGGCAGAGGTGGCCGCGGGAACGCTGCACCCGATGCAGGCGAAGAAGAACCTGGCTCACACCATCACCGCCGACTTCCACTCGCAGGCTGCAGCCGACGCTGCGGCGGAGGGATGGGCGACGCAGTTCCAGCAGCGCGCCGTAAGCGAGGATGTGCCGGTGGTTGAGGTATCGCGTGAGGCAGAGGGGCTTGGGACCGGGGAAGATGGCCAGCTGCGGCTCCCGAAGCTGCTGCAGCTGACGGGTCTGGCGGCCTCGGCGGGTGAGGCTACGCGGAAGCTGGGTGAGAATGCTGTGAGCATTAACGGCGAGAAGTTCAGCGGACGAACCATCTCGTTCGATCAGCTGGGGCCGAAGCCGGTGCTTCGGCTGGGCAAACGCGCAGTTCGTGTGGAATGGGCCTAACGTTACGACGGAGGCAGGATCGCCAGAATTGATGAGAGACAGAATTTGCGACTCTCTTCAGTTTGGTGCGTCCAAAGCTCAACCCTATGACGAGCCCGTGGAAGGCTGAGCAGATTCCTTTACTGACAGGTAGGCGCTTCCTGATAACAGGAGCAAACAGCGGAATCGGGTACGCCGCCGCCCTTAAGCTGGCCCGCAAAGACGCGGATTTGATCCTCGCCTGTCGCGACGTGCGCAAGGGCGAGACGGCTCTGGCGTGCATTCGCGAAGAAGCGCCCGGAGTGCGCGCGGAGGTGGCGAGACTGGACCTTGCATCGCTGGCTTCGGTGCGGGAGTTCGCGGCGCGTGAGCTCGATCGAGACCGGCCGCTGCACGTGCTGATCAACAATGCCGGGGTGATGGCTCTGCCGCGGAGGACGCTAACGGCTGATGGCTTCGAGATGCAATTTGGAACCAATGTGCTGGGGCACTTCGCCCTGACCGGGTTATTGTGGCCTGCGATCCAAAGGGCAGACGCTTCGTCGGCGGACGCGCCGCGCGTGGTGACGATCGCCTCGATTGCGCATAAGCGCACGCATCTTCAGCTTGATGACCTGCAATCGGAGCGGTCGTATTCACCGATGCGAGCCTACCAGCAGTCCAAGCTCGGGAACCTGATGCTTGCATTGGAGATGAGCCGCCGGCTGCGGGCGAAGTCATCGCGCATCCGCAGTGTGGCCGCGCATCCTGGTGTGGCAGAGACGGCGTTGCTTCGCACGGACGACCGTTCAGTGCTGGTGCGAGGCCTGCGTACTGCAATCGGGCATGCGATCGGTCTGTTCCTGAACGATGAAGCTGAGGGCGCGCTGCCCACGCTGTTCGCCGCGACTGCGCATGAGGCCGAGAACGGCGGCTATTACGGACCGCAGCAACTGGGCGAGACGCGCGGAGATGTCGTTGGTCTGGCGAAGATAGCTCCGCACGCGCGTGACGAGGCACTGGCAGCAAAGCTGTGGCAGAGGTGCAGTGAGCTGACGGGGGTGGATTTTGCGTGAGGGAACAGATGATTCGATGGTCGGGGCGGAGGGATTCGAACCCCCGACCCTCTGCTCCCAAAGCAGAGTAGCGCGAATCTACCCTGTCTATCCTCCGGTAACCCTGAAAAGCCTGAACTCCAGTCTTGATGCGGGTTCGGCAACCCCCTTGCGGGTATTCCCCAATGCCTCCTATTACCCGGCGCGGACCAGCTGTGTCCCCACAGAACCCCCCACAGCTCCGCATTGGGGAGGCAATAAGGACAGCGGGCCCATGGAGAACGCCGAGGGCGGTTCGGCAGACTGGTCACGGTGGGCCCCCTGGCTTAAGCTATGGACAGGCTGCCGTGAGGCCGCCATCGCTGTTCCCAAATAGTAAAATACGTCCGGATTCCTTCGCC
>DASTSJ010000301.1:0-2357 GCA_035760765.1 Edaphobacter sp.
CGCATCTGCCGCACAAAAGGGTTGACTGCTGCTGTGAACTTCCAGCTCCGCTGGGCACCGAACATGCTGGCGGCACGCGCCATCACCTCTTCAGGTGCGCTGGGAGAGCTGCACGACATGGAGGTCAAGGTCAGCGTTCATATGCCCTGGGAGCTTTGGAGCTTTCTGAGCACCGCGCCGCGACTTGAGATCCTCTACCATTCCATCCACTACGTTGATTTGGTGCGAAGCTGGCTGGGGAATCCCCGCAGCGTCTATGCGAAGACGGTAAAGAGCCCACGGACTCCTGATCTTGCTGCCACAAAGAGCGTCATCATTCTCGATTACGGCGAGGACAAGCGGGCTTTCGTCACCACCAATCACAGTCACGACTTCGATCCGCATATGCAGCGAAGCTTTGTCCAATGGGAAGGCATGACCGGAGCGATGCGAGCGCAGATGGGCGTCAACCTGAACTATCCTGTCGGCCTTCCCGACAATCTGCAGTACGTGCTACGTGATGGGACGGGATGGAAGGATGCGCCGATCAGCGGCAACTGGTTTCCGGATGCTTTTATGGGCTCGATGGGATCACTTCAGGCCTACGTGCAGGGCGACGCGGACACGCTGCCGACCGGCGTGGAAGATGCGATCAACACCATGCGAACCGTCGAGGCTGCCTACATCTCAAGCGAGCGCGGTGGCACTGATCTTCCGGCGATCGACTAGGCGAGAACTTCATTCACGGCTTGCGATTCTGCTCCGCCTGTTCTTTTGTCAGGCGGAGTGCTTCCATCGAAAGCTCATGCGCCTTCTGCGAGAGCTCATGGGCTGTAAGGTGGTCGGATTTATCGTGCGAAGCTGCTGCTGCCATAGGGGCGTGCGCCGCCTGCTTGTGCAGCTCGGCGGCGCGTACCTGGTTGGAGAATGACATTGTGGGGCTCCTTCCTGAAGCGACTCCAGACTAACGCCCCATCCATCCTCCGTCGACTGTCAGCACGGTGCCTGTGACATAGTCGCTTGCGGCGCAGCTCAGATAGAGCGCGGCCCCGGCAATGTCCATCGGCTGCCCCCAACGGCCTGCCGGAATCCGCTCCAGAATCTGGCGGTTGCGGGTTTCGTCCGCCTGGAGAGCTTCCGTGTTGGTTGTTGCAATATAGCCCGGAGCGATTGCATTGACTTGGATTCCTTTTGCCGCCCACTCGTTGGCCAGTGCCTTGGTGAGCTGGGCTACGCCGCCCTTGCTGGCTGCATAGGCAGGAACCCGGATACCTCCCTGGAAGCTGAGGAGTGAGGCGATGTTGACGATCTTTCCTGGTGCGTTGCGCGCGATCATGTCGCGTCCAGCAAGCTGCGAGAGCTGAAAGACGCTCGTCAGGTTGACCTGCAGGACCGTCTGCCAGTCGTCCAGAGGATATTCGACGGCATCATGGCGGATGATGGTACCGGCGTTATTGATGAGGATGTCAATCCTGCCGAAGCGTTCCTTCACCTCGGAGAAGAGCTGCTCCGCGCCCGCAGGAGAGGAGAGGTCCGCCTGAAAGGCTGCAGCCTTCTCGCCGATCGATTCCGCGGTCTCTGTTGCGGGACGTCGGTTTCCGTGGACCGCCACCGTAGCGCCCATCTGGGCGAGTGCTTCAGCGATGGAGGCTCCGATGCCGGTTGCAGCGCCGGTCACGAGGGCAACTTTCTGGTCGAGACGGAAGAGATCGAGGATGTTTTGCATACATCGTCACTCTAACGGCGCTCTTACGGTGCCCGCAAATTTAGCCGTTTTGGAGGCTCAATAAGGTACGGGCGGTTATTGGCGGTTTATTGACGGTCCGGAACGCCGTCTCGTATCGTGAGAGGGGTTCTCTCCGTGCCAGGTTCCACATAGGCGCGTTCGACCGGGACCCGAAGAAGAGCTTTCCTGCCTGGGAAGATGCACTTTAGGGCATATGGCTTAGGTTCTGTTCGAACAGGGACGATATTCTTGCATCATGCCCCTGAGAGAAGCTTCTGCAGAGATTTACTGCACATTGAGGAGAATGCGATGAGGCTGTATCAGATGGCAGATTCGGTCCGCTATGGACTGATGAATACGGAAGAACTGCGCGAGACCTTTCTGCTGGAAGACCTCTTCCAGCCCGGTGAGATCGAGTTTGCTTACGTCGATCTGGACCGAACGGTCATCGGCTCGGCCGTCCCGACCGGCTCTCCCCTGAAACTTGAGACAGAGCCTGAGCTTCGGGCCGAATTCTTTCTCGAGCGCCGCGAGCTTGGCATCCTGAACGTCGGCGGCGCAGGTTCAGTCACTGTCGACGGCAAAACCTTTCAGATGGATAAGCTCGACTGCCTGTACGTCGGTCGCGGATCGAAGGACGTCAGCTTCACGA
>DASTSJ010000302.1:0-2853 GCA_035760765.1 Edaphobacter sp.
GACGGCCCTTTCTTCGCCGGCTGGGAGATTTACCACGTCAAGGGCTCGCCCGCCGATCCGCGGCGCATCTACGCCTCCCAGTCGAGCGGCTGGTTCGGTCAGATCGTGCAGCGGTCGAACGACGGCGGCAGGACGTGGGAGGCGGTCGGCAACAAGTTCGCCTACGAGGGCGACGCGGGAACCCACCAGTGGTACGACGGTACGCCGCATCCGTGGGAGTTCAAGCGCGCGTGGCACCTGGAGCCCTCGCTGAGCGATCCCGACACTGTCTTTGCAGGCGTCGAGGACGCTGCGCTCTTCCGGTCCACGGACGGTGGGCAGAACTGGCAGGAGCTTCCGGGCCTGCGCAAGCATGGCTCCGGCCCGCACTGGCAGCCAGGCGCGGGCGGCATGTGTCTGCACACCATTCTGCTGGACCCGAGTGACGCAAAGCGGATGTACATCGCTATCTCCGCCGCGGGAGCGTTCCGTACGGACGATGGCGGCGAGACGTGGAAGCCGATCAACCAGGGGCTGCGGTCGGAGTTCATCCCTGATCCAACGGCCGAGGTCGGTCACTGCGTTCATCACATCGCTATGCATCCGTCGCGTCCGGAGACGCTGTTTATGCAGAAGCACTGGGACGTGATGCGGTCGGACAACGCAGGCGATCACTGGACCGAGGTGAGCGGGAATCTTCCCACGGACTTCGGGTTTGTGATCGACGTGCACGCGCACGAGCCCGAGACGATCTACGTGGTTCCCATCAAGAGCGACGGCGAGCACTTCCCGCTCGACGGCAAGCTGCAGGTCTATCGCAGCCGGTCGGGCGGTCATGAGTGGGAGCCGCTGACCAAGGGTCTTCCGCAGGAGAACTGCTACGTCAACGTTCTGCGCGACGCGATGGCGGTCGACTCGCTGGACAAGTGCGGCATCTACTTCGGCACGACGGGCGGCCAGGTCTACGTCTCGCCGGACGCAGGCGATAGCTGGAAGCCGATCGTGCGCGATCTTCCGGCAGTACTCTCGGTCGAGGTCCAGACGCTTCCATGATGGTGCGGGTCGTGCTGCCTCAGCATCTGCGCACGCTGGCGAAGGTGAAGGGCGAGCTGACGGTCGAGGTCTCCGCCGCGACGCAGCGCTCGGTGCTGGATGCGGTCGAGGAGCAGTACCCGATGCTGTGCGGAACGATCCGCGATCATGCGACCAAGGAGCGGCGGGCGTTCCTGCGGTTCTTCGCGTGCCAGGAGGATCTTTCGCACGAGAGCATCGACGCTCCGCTTCCGCAGGAGGTAGCGGAAGGGCGGGAGCCGCTGCTGGTCATTGGAGCCGTTGCGGGCGGGTAGTACCCCCCCGGTTTTTCGTGCAAAGTCTTCCAACCATTGCGGTTAGGTTTGGACTTGCACTTCAAGAATGGCGAAAATGCAGCGTTTAAGGCGACTATGCCTGCAAAGTCTTCGGTGGATTTAACTTAGCGGGGCGGTTGCGCTGGAATTGTCGACCTTCCGGGGTGTGAACCGCAGATCCTTCGACTCCGCTGCGCTCCGCTCAGGATGACACGTTGCATGGCGCTCGGATTACCACTCAATTCCAGTTTAGCAATCTGGATGGATGAGATCGGCACATACAAGTCTATGCTTTTGAGTAAGATAGCTGGATGTCGGGCTTGACAGGGTTTTTTGCGGCTTGTTTAGAGGTGCGGCGGTGTTCATGAGTGGAGGTTTGTGAACCGCAGATCCTTCGACTGCGCTACGCTGCGCTCAGGATGACACGTTGCGGGGCGATAGAGGTTTCGCGATGGAGGCGAGATGGTACGAAAACAGGAGCTATATGTTGAAAGACCCTAGTAACCTGCGCGAGCGGTGAGGAGCATGTAGATGACAAGAATCGCGACCAGGATCAGAGCCCCAAGGATGACGTGAAGCGGCTTGAATCCCAGGAGGCGCTTTTCGCGGTGGAGATCGGGCGGCGGGATGTGTTCTTCAGGGTGATGGTGTCCGTGATTGGGTTCGGGCATTTGTCCTCTGAGAGTAGCGGGTTGATCTTATCGGAACAACTGCTTGGAGGCCAGCATGCAGAAGGGCGTGGCATGCGGAGAGAGACCTCAGCGGCTGAAGCCGCGTTTCAAACCGAGACGTTTCGGCACGGCTGAAGCCGTGCCCTTAAGCACGACGGTCCGCTTCTTGATTGATGCCGTGTCCTTCTCGCAAGGCGGTCTGCCGGGAGGCTGATGCTGCACCATTTTCAGGACGGTGTTCGGCGGCCGTGAACTCATGCAGTGCTCTTACGCAAGACGGTCTGAGGCTCGACGGAGATCTGGCTTCTCAAGCAAGAGGGTTCGAAGTTGCTCGCGTGAGAGAGTTCGCGAGGATCCGGTCAAGATGATCGATTTCACGGCGAGGGCATAGAGCGGATGAGGATAGGTGGGCTGTTTGAAGCTCGTTACTTGACGCCTTTGGATGGGTCCCAGACGCCCTGCTCTTTGCGGACGAAGACGATCTGGCCTATGTGATAGGCGTTGTGGGTGCCGACGTGGGCGATGAGGGAGGCGTTTTTGGCGATGGTGGCGTCGTCGGCTGCTTCGACGGCCTTCTCCCACTCGTTCATGTTCTGGTCGAACTGTTGGACGATGTCGGCCCACTGTTCTGCGGTGAAGTTGTTGAAGGTCTCGTCGTTGTTGCCGCTGAACTTGTCGGGCGTCTTCCCCTTGAACCGCTCGAGAGCGCGCTTGTTCCAGAAGACGAGGTGATAGGTGAGCTGGCCGACGGAGTGGTTGCCTTTGCCATCGGTCCAGCGGGCCTGCTCGGCGGTGAGACCCTGCATGGCGGTGTTGCCGGAGGCGAACCAGTCCTGTGCGTTGTGGGTGGTGCGGAG
>DASTSJ010000303.1:0-12690 GCA_035760765.1 Edaphobacter sp.
CAGGTACATCCCGTGGTCGCCCAGCATCTCGCCATGGTCGCTCATGAAGATCACGATGGTGTTGTCCGCCTGCCCGCTCTCTTCAAGCGCCTGCATCATGCGGCCCATCTCGGTATCCACCTGCTCGATCATCGCGTAGTACGCCGCAATCACCTCCTGGTGAACCTCAGGCGAGGTCTTCGCAAACGAGATGTCCTTCCCTCCGTAGGCACCGTTGTGGTCCACCGTCTGGAAGACCGGCTTGTTCTTCAGCTCGCCCTCGCGATACGCAGGCTTCGGCATCTTCGCCGGGTCATAGTGGCTCAAGTACTCCGCCGTCGGATAGAACGGATGGTGCGGCTGGAAGATATTCACCGACATCAGCCACGGATTGAACTCCTTCTGCTGGCGCATAAACTGGATCGCCATATCCGCGCACCACGCCGTCTGAGAGTACTTCGGATCGATCGGCATCCCCCAGACCGGTCCCTTAGGAGCCTTCGGGATCTTCACCCCCTGCCGGTCCAGCCACACATACCATTGGTTCTTCAACGGCCAGTTGTCGCTGATGTCGTGGCTCCAGTCGAAGACCTCGTACCCGTCGTCGATACGATTTTCAACACGCCCCCCCATGCAGGGCGAGAGGTGCAGCTTGCCGACCAGCCCGCACGTGTACTGGTAATCGGCAAGTGTTCTCGTGACCAGCCGCTCTGTAGGACGAATCCTCTGTCCATTCGCGCGCAGTCCGGTCACATGCGGATACCGACCCGTCAGAAAGCTCCCTCGCGACGGCGAGCAGATAGGAGTCTGTACAAAGGCATTGGTAAACGTCACCGACTCGGACACGAACTTCTCAAGGTTCGGCGTCTTGATGACGGAGTTGCTTAAACCGGAGATCGTGTCGAACCGCTGCTGGTCCGTGCAAACCCAAAGGATATTGGGCATACGCTCGCCGTTCGTCTTCCTCGGTGCCGCCGGGAAGCTCTCGTGCAGGGCCGGCTTCTCTCCTGACCTTCTCTCAACCTCCTGCGCCATCGCACTTCCGGTCGAGATGGCGCCTGCAGACAGCAGTGCCCCCTTAATGACATCGCGGCGATTCATTCCCATGAT
The DNA here is from genome assembly GCA_035760765.1 of Edaphobacter sp. Taxonomy (GTDB): domain Bacteria; phylum Acidobacteriota; class Terriglobia; order Terriglobales; family Acidobacteriaceae; genus Edaphobacter. Next base: position 1,090 of record DASTSJ010000303.1, read on the forward strand.
TCTCCTTTGCCCCTGTCGGACTTACCCCTACACCCGGAAAAAACGCATCCCCATCGGCCTTGAATACGCTATGCGGCGCGCACTCCACCCCGTAACCCCATCCCTGCGAAAGGATACGGTCGCGATCCGCTTCAATGCAGGTGCCGGCAACGAACCCACCGATGCTAAGGAATTGCAGCAACAGCGGTCAAACCCGCACTACCTATATCAAGCGACCATAAGCGACTCAGTTAGGATACGCTCGGGATCGTTCGGCCTGAAGATCGTCCTTTCTCGGTCCGTCGCCGCAATGCGTATCCGGTGAGCTGGAGTGCAACCGTAACCGCGATGCAAATGACGACCGTTGCTACAAACGGCGCCTTCTGCTTCTCCATCACCTGATAGCCAACCGCGTGCACCGCTGACAGCGCAAAGCATGCGTAGTTCCAACGCTGAAGCTTCTTCCACTGCGGAGTCCCCAGCCTCCTTAGAAAAAAATCATTTGAGGTGACAAACAGCGCCAGCACCACCAGCGCGCCGGCCAGCCCCGTAAAGTTATTGAAGCCGAAGAGGTCGTGGCGCAGCCCATGCGGGCCCTTCGCATGACTGTCGTAGAGGTAGTACAGCCAGGGCCTGCCCCGAAGATGAACATTCTGCCCGACCGCAACATGCAGCAGCGACAGGATGCCGGCCCATATACCCACATCCCGCCGCCAGTCGCTCGAGACAGGTGTCTTTCGCCCCTGAAGCAGGCACCACGGGCCGATGAGAAGCGTCAACGCCAGAAGCACAAGGGCGGGGTAAGCCGTCGCAAAGCTCAGACGCGTCAGAACGTCCTTATACGGTCGAGTCACATAGAGCGCGGCGACGCCCACAGCAGACACAGCCAATAAAGGAAGATGGTGCGAGACGAGGCGCTTCTGTGTTCTCCGTGTCCACCCAAACATCGAACTGGTTATCGGCCTCCACCCAAATCTACCCAGACATCGTGATCCGCAAGCCGGGTATGTTTTGCTCTAGTACTTCAACTCGTGCGGCGCGGGATAGGTGAGCGTCCCGTCCTTCTTCTCGTACCACATAAAGATCTTCTGATCTCCGTTTACGCGCACCGCCACAATGATGCCAGTGCCGAAGGTACCTGACCCGTCGGTCTTTGAAATATCTACATGGTGAGAGCGGATCGGTCCCACCGGGCTTTCTGTCGTCCAGTCTTCGGTAAACCGCTTCAGCGTGTAGTCAAACTTCTGAGGATGCTGCTGCCAGTCCGGATCGTTCATCCAGATCGCGTACGCCTTGTTGTAGTCCTTCGCCTCCAGCGCGTTGAAGAACTGGTCCACCCGGTGCTCTGCCTTCATGTTGGTAAAGAACCAACCGTGGCCCATCAGGAAGCCCAGCACTCCAATCAGGGCTGCCAGCACCACGACAGCAATCCCACCATAGATCAGAACAGCCTTGCGGCGCTCGCGGCTCGCGTCGTACTTCGGCGCATTCAGCAGAGTCATCGATCCCCCTTACTTCGTTACTCGCCTATATTAGACGGTCACACAGGGTCGAAATGTTCCCCGTTCATTTTTTGCGGGGAGACCAAATGCCTGCTCACGCTCGGGCGGCCACCACACCCACGCCGGCACCGTGATCTGGCATAGGCTGAAGCGGCAGAATCTGCAGAGATTGCAGAAGCGCTGTCTGATGCCTCCCCACGAATGCATTTCTCTGAGTTAGCAATATCTCGAGGAACTCCTGCTTCCGCTGCTTCAGCCCCTCCACCGTCCAGTTCGTCGCATCCTTCCCCAGATGCTCCGTCATCGGATCGGCCCTCCGTGCTGCCGCCAGCAGCTGATCCATCACCTCAAACAGGATCGCGTTACTCTCCTGCGTAATCCACCGCACCGTCCTCTTGTACTCGTCCATGCCCTCCAGGCCCGGCGTCATGCGTTCTATAATCGCGATCTCGTTCGAAACCCAGTTCAGTTGCGGCGACAGCGCCTCGAAGCCATGAATCCATCCCCACACATCCACCAGGCTCGCCAGCGCGCGATACAGAGCATTCACCCTCGGCTCCAGAAAGTCGTACTCCGGTTTGCATACATCTCCCTTCAGCCTGCCCGCCTTCTCCAGCTCATCCTTGATCGGAGTGCCGTCATAAGGCAGCATCCGGCAGAACACCGCCGCCGCACATCCATCCGCCAGAATCGTCTTCAAAAATCTCAGGTTCTGCTCGACCGAATCCAGCGTGCTTCCCGGATCGAACAGCATAAAACCAAACTCGAACAGCAGCTCTGCCTGCTTCAGCAACGCCACCGCACGAAGATTCTGCTCCACCGTTACCTGCTTGTGCAGCGTCTTCAAACCCTCCTCATTGCCCGACTCCAGCCCCATGTACACCAGGTACAGCCCGGCATCACGCATCGCACGAAACATCTCCACATCTACCGAATCCGCCCGGCAGTTCATCTTCCAGATCACTTTTCTCGCCAGCCCCGTGCGATGCATCTCGCTTACGAATTCATTGGCCCACCTCCGCCAGACCGGCCCATACAGCGGAAAATCATCATCCTGAAACAGAAAGATCCGGATGCCCCGCTCCTCATAGAGCGACCGCATCTCCTCCACCACCCGGGCGGGCTTGCGCGTCCTAACAATCTTTCCCGGAGCCGTCCTGTAGAACGTCTGGATCGAGCAGAACGAGCACGTCCTCGCGCATCCACGGCTCGCCACCAGCGGCAGTGCCCGGTGTCCCAGCGCCTTCTCCGGATTAAAGTTCCTGTCCGGGTACGGCAACGAATCCAGATCATCCACCAGCGCGCGCATCGAGGTCGTCTTCACCGCGCCGTCCTGGCCGCGAAACGCGATTCCCGCAACGCCGCGCCAATCCTGACCGCGGCCGATCACGTCCGCAAGCTCCAGCAGCGTCATCTCGCCTTCAAATCGCACCACCGAATCCAGCTCCGGAACCATCCGCAGCGTCTCCTCGTGACTCAGGCTCGGAAAGTGGCCGCCCATGGTGAAGTGGCACGTAATCCCCGCCGCGCGCAGGCTGCTGATAATCAGCCCATACTGCCGGATGTAGAACTGGAAGATCAGCGAGAATCCCACAATCATCGGCTGCAGCCGCTGCGCCGTTTCGACAATCTCCGCCACCGGGGCCTCGATATCGCAGATCGTGACGCTATATCCATGCTGGCGCAGCGTGCTCGCCAGGTATCCCAGCCCCAGGTTCCCCTGGTGCTGAAATCCCACCAGCAGCACCGGACGCGACGTATCCCGCACCATCGCCGGACGACGCACATCGTCCAGCAGAGTGAGACCCACTGCTTCCGCCATGGCGGTCTCCCTTCAGCAATCCCTGATCGATTTACGAGAACTCATCAGCGACCGAGGAGCGCGCACAGGAGGGAAGTTGCACGCGCTCGTTCGATCTTCGCCAGCACCTCGTCCTCAGCGCTGGTTAAGTGCGCCCGCCATCTTCTCCAGCCCGTCTGCCTGCGTCTTCAGCATGGCGGCCTGGGTCTGCAGGCTTACGGCGATCAGCTGACGTTGCGCAACCTCATTCAGGTTCTTAAAGATCTCCATGTCGATCGGGTCCCACCACCAGCGGCGGTGAAAGATCAGGTCAGGGGAGAGTTCCGGGGAAGAGAAAAGACTCTTAAGATCGGGCATATACGAATCTCCTTGAAGGTGAAGAACACCAGGCCCGGGAGAAACGGTGCAAACAAAGATTTCTGCAGAATGCAGGAAAATCTGCCCGCGATACTGCGCTCCGGGAGCACCCTTGTCAAGCAACTTTCTTGCGGCTTCGTCACTTTTTTAGAAGACTGCAGCATTTCTGGTGCGCACTCTCCGCTCACCCACTATCCTGATCGCATGCCCGTCGCAGCACCATCTCCCCGCAGGCCGCGACTTGCCGCCCGAGCCTGGATTCACGCGCAGAACTGGGCCATCCGCCACCTGGAAACCATGCGCCGCACCCGCTCAGCACCCCATTTGGAGACCGGCGCCCTCGGTGAACGTGAGACGCTCTTCTATCTCCGACGCAACGGATACATCGTCATCGCCCGCCGCTGGAAGACCGCAAAGTTCCGCGGCGACCTCGATCTCGTCGCCTGGCACGGCTCCACGCTGTGCTTCATCGAAGTAAAGACCCGAACCCACCGCGACGCCTTCGCCGCCGAGCTCGCCGTAGACCACGAAAAGCAGCGCGTCCTCCGCCGTCTCGCGCGAGCCTACATCCAGCGCATCCCCGCCTCACGCCGCCCACTTACCGCACGCTTCGACGTTGTATCGCTCTACCTCCAGCCAGAGACCGAAACCCCGCCCAGCCACTCCACACCCGAATTCGTTCCCAACCAGGGAGCCTTCGAATGGGCATAACCTGCATGCAACCCACCGACCTCGACCCCCCTCCTTCAATTGCATTAGCCAGCTAGCTAAGCTCGCGTGCCTCACTTGGCACCCCGTCATAAACGCGGCTCCACGCTCTCCGCATCTGCCGCGTCGAACCGAAACCGGCCTTCTCGGCCACCTGCTCCATGTCCATATCGGTCTGGCTCAGCAGTTGGCGTGCCAGCGCCACGCGCAACCCATTCTTGTAATCCGTAATGCTCATCCCGGCATGCTCCTGGAACAGCCGAGTCAAATGTCGGCTGCTCGCCCCCGCCACCCTCGCCAGCTTGTCCAGCTCCCAATCCTCCGCAGGATTCTTCGCAATCGCGTCCTGCACCTTATGGACCGTGGGATGCACATGGTTGCGTCCCTCAAGCCACGGCGAGATCTGCGGCTCCGCTCCACTCCTCCGCAGATACACCACCAGGTAGCGTGCAATTGCCGCCGCAACCGCGTGGCCCAGGCGCTGACTCATGATGTGCAGCATCAGGTCGATCCCTGCCGTCACGCCCGCGCTCGAAAAACGCCCGTTCTCTTCCACAAACAACCGATTCTCCACCACCTTTGCCCTTGGAGCCACCCGCGCAAGCTCTTTGCAATCCAGGTAATGTGTCGTGCACAGGCAGCCATCCATCAGACCTGCGCGTGCGGCCAGCAAGGCTCCTGCACAGATCGTCACCACCGTATGCTGCGACTGCACCACCTTCTTCAGCCATGCGACAATCTCATCGCCGCCCTGCGTGTCTCTGCGCGGAGCGGGCCAGCCCCCCGAAGTCATCACATGCTCGACGTCGCCGAACAGCATCACCATAGCGTTGTCCGGTAACTCTTCCGGCAGTCGTTCAATTCCCGTCAGTGCAATCCCGATCGAGGTCATCACCGAGCCCAACGGCCCCACATACCGCACCTCGAACCGGACCTTATCCTGATACAGATTCGCCAGCCGCAGCACCTCCATAGGACCGGCGACATCCAGCAGCAGCGTCGGCTGCGTCAGCGCGGCAAAGACCGGCACAACCTCTGGCTCCTTACCTGACTGGTCACGCCTCTCCCCCGTCACGCCGCCACTCCTGCCTTCATCGCCCGCTTAGCTCGCGCCAATGCCTCTTCCGCGGTCACCACCGTCGCAAATCTTCCGTCGAGAACAAGCTCTGTACGGGCTTTAATCTCATCGGCGGACCAAATCTTCCCGCTCCGGTCGGTCATCTGCCACGTCAGGGTTGCCTCGGTCACGTAATCCACCTCGTACCCCAGGTCCGAGGCATGCCGCGAGGTCGTCTCACAGCACTGCTCCGTTCGGATCCCGCAGACGATCAGCCTCCCAATTCCCTGCTGCACCAGCCACACATCCAGTCCCGAGCCCACCAGCGCACTGTGGCTGCGCTTCTCAATTCGGATATCGGCTTCGATCTCGACACCTTCCATCGTTCGCACATGTCCGGACTTCAGAGAGAAGGCGCCTGCAGGTTCCACGTGAAAGATCTGCACCACCGGAATTGCCTGCGCCCTGGCTCCGTCTACCAGAGCTTGAACTCGCTCCATAAAGCGCGGTACATCTGCCCCGCTCCAGTACGGCCGGTGCCGAAACGACTCCTGAACATCCACTACCAGCAGTGCTGTTTGTGCCTGGCTCATCTGTATCTCCCCTATCCGGACATCCACTCGCCCGCAATACAAATGATGCTAGGCCAGCTCCATAAACCCTGAAAGCATCTGGAAGGACGAAGAGAGGACAAAAAAGGACATCCGCTTCGAAAACGTCGTTCGACGCTCCCGAAGCGGATCAGATGAAGCCTTTCTCCATGACGCGGACGTCCGGAGGAGACGCCTACTTGCCCGTGTAGCTGATCCTCCAGATTGAGTCCGACCCATCATCCGTCACCAGCAGGGAGCCGTCCGTCGCGACGGTCACGGCCACCGGACGACCCCAGACGTCGCCGCTCGGGAGCACGAAGCCGGTCATAAAGTCCTCGTACTCCCCGGTGGCATGCCCGGTTCCGTGCAGCGGAACCCTGATGACTTCGTAGCCCACGCGAGCCGAGCGGTTCCATGACCCGTGCTCTGCAGCGAAGATGTCGCCGTCATACTCCGATGGAAACTGCTTGCCGTTATAGAAGATGAATCCCAGCGAAGCATTGTGGGGGTTCAGTAGAACGTCCGGCACAATCGCCTTGTCTTTCAGCTCCGGGTGCTTGCCCGCGTGCCGCGGGTCCTGGTGCGGTCCCATGTACCACCACGGCCAGCCGTAGAAGCCGCCCGGCTTCACGCTGGTAATGTAGTCCGGCACCAGGTTGTCACCAAGTGCGTCGCGCTCATTCACCGAGCACCATAGCTCGCCCGTCTTCGGGTTGATCTCCTCACCGACGCAGTTGCGGATGCCGTACGCGTAGACCTTCATGCCGCTACCGTCCGGGTTGAACTCCAGCACGTCAGCCCGATTCTTCTCCGCCGGCGTCGTGTCCGGATCATCGATGTTCGAGGCCGAGCCGACCGAGACCAGCATCTTCTTTCCATCCGGTGTAAAGCGAATATCGCGCGTCCAGTGACCGCGTCCGTTACTCGGCAGGTCAGCAATGTGCTCCGGCTTGCCCGTCGCCTCCAGGTCGCCGTTCTTATAGGCGAAGCGAACGATCTCGTCGGTGTCTCCTATATAGAGCCACTGCGGATTCGATCCCGCCGGATAGAACGCGATCCCGAACGGACGATTCAAGCCGGTCGCAAAGATACTTTCCTTCTCCGCCTTTCCATCGGCCGAGATGCCGCGAAAGACGTGAATGCGCCCGCTCATGCTCTCGGCGACAAAATAGTCGCCGTTCGGCGCCGTGCGGATCATGCGCGGATTTTTCAGGCCCTGCGCGTACATCTCCACCTTGAATCCGGGCAGTACCTTCGGCCACGCACCCTCCGGCCGCGGAACCATGTGCGGCGAGTTTCCGGCCGACTGGGTCGCGAACGGCTTCGGAAGATCCGCAACCGTAATCTTGCGAACCTTGCCCGGCTCCTCATAGCGGAAGTCCGTAAACGGAGGGGTGGGAGGCGGAGCGTTGAACTTGGCAGCGGCGCTGCCTTCGGCGGCTGCCGCTGCGTTCCCGGCGACTGGAGTCAGCGGCTTGGCATTCGCTCCCCCAAGGTACTTCAGGTAGCTCACGACCTGCCAACGCTGCTCCTCCGGAAGCGCCGCCCAGGACGGCATTCCGTTTCCCATATCGCCTTTGGTGATGTACCAGAAGATCTCGCCCGGCTTGGCCGACTGCGTCGGTCCGCTCGCGAGCCCTGGCACGTTCCCTGCGCCCTTGGCGGTCGGCCCGTGGCATGCGGCGCAGTTCTGCTGATAGACCTTTTCTCCGGCTTGGACATCCGCGTGGGTCGTATGCGGATTTTGGGCCGCAGCAGACGAAGCTGGAGCGTTATGGAAGTTGGCATCCTGTGCCCATAACGAGGCAGCCGCGCAGAGAACCGCGACCGCGGCCGCAGAAGTGATTTTCTTTGAGTTCAAAGCTTATCTCCTGGAAAGATCTATGATGCCGCCGAACCTGGAGCTGGTCTGGCCGCCTGTCTTACTGTCAGACCATCAAAACGGCACGGAAGCGGCCGCTTACCGCGTGTTCGATACTGTACCAAGAAGCCGATGTAGCTGGCATCTCTGCCAGATCGAAGGGTTTCATAGGCTTGCATCCCTCTGTTTGATGCTGAAAGCCTTTACCGGCGACGCGCCTTGCTTCAATCCCGGTGACCCTGCGATACTTAATCGTGCACACCACGCACAAATTTCCAATCCATCTGAAGAGGTCGCGGAAATGTCTGCAAAGTACATCTTCGTAACGGGCGGGGTTGTGTCTTCGTTAGGAAAAGGGCTGGCAGCGGCCTCCATCGGTTGCCTGCTGGAGGCCCGCGGGCTTCGCGTTAACCTGATGAAGTTCGACCCCTACCTGAACGTCGACCCCGGAACCATGTCGCCGTTCCAGCACGGAGAGGTCTTCGTCACCGACGACGGAGCCGAGACCGACCTCGACCTGGGCCACTATGAACGCTTCACCCATGCGAAGCTCTCCCGCGACAACAACCTCACCACGGGCCGGATCTACGAGCAGATCATCACCAAGGAGCGCCGCGGCGACTATCTCGGCAAGACCGTGCAGGTCATTCCGCACGTCACCAACGAGATCAAGAACGCCATGCGCAAGGTCGCCGCAGACTGCGACGTCGCCATCGTCGAGATTGGCGGAACCGTAGGCGACATCGAATCGCTCCCTTTCCTCGAGGCTATTCGCCAGATGCGCCAGGACCTGGGCCGCGAGAACACCGTCTTCGTGCACGTCACTCTTATCCCCTGGATCGCCGCCGCGCAGGAGCTCAAGACCAAGCCCACGCAGCACTCCGTCAAGGAGATGCTCTCCATCGGAATCCAGCCGGATATCCTGCTCTGCCGCACGGAGAGGCCCGTCCCCCGCGAGATGCGCCAGAAGATCGCCCTCTTCTGCAATGTGGAAGAGGCCGCCGTCATCGCCGCCCGCGACGTTCCCAGCATCTACGAGGTTCCCCTCAACTTCGCGCAGGAGGGCGTCGACGCCCTCGCCCTGCGCTACCTACACATCGACGCTCGCCAGCCCGACCTTTCGCGCTGGCAGGACATCGTCCACCGGGCCTACAACCCCAAGGACGAGGTCTCGATCGCCATCGTCGGCAAGTACGTCGAGTACGAGGACAGCTACAAATCCCTCAAGGAGGCGCTGGTCCACGGCGCTCTCTCGCAGAACCTCAAACTCCGCGTCACCTGGATCGAAGCCGAGGGTCTGGAAACCCGGGACGCCGACGGCAAGCCCACGACCGAATACCGCAAGCAGCTTGAAGGCTTTGACGGCATCCTCGTACCCGGCGGCTTCGGCAAGCGCGGAATCGAGGGCATGCTCAACGCCATCCGCTTCGCCCGCGAGACCGGCACACCGTACTTCGGTATCTGCCTCGGCATGCAGACCGCCTGCATCGAATACGCCCGCAACGTCTGCGGCCTGAAGGACGCTAACTCCGGAGAGTTCGACCCCGCTACCCCGCACCGCATCATCTACAAGCTGCGCGAGTTGACGGGCGTGGAAGAGATGGGCGGAACCATGCGCCTGGGCGCGTGGCCCTGCGTGCTCGAGCCTGGCTCGCTGGCAGCAAAGGCCTATGGAACCACGGAGATCTCAGAGCGTCACCGCCATCGCTACGAGTTCAATCGCGAGTACGAGGCTGTCCTCACCGGAGCCGGTCTGCGGCTTACCGGGACCACACCGGACGCCACCTACGTCGAGATCGTCGAGATTCCGAGCCACCCCTACTTCCTGGCCTGCCAGTTCCATCCCGAATTCAAATCGAAGCCGCTCGAGCCGCATCCGCTCTTCCGCGACTTCGTTGCTGCCAGCTACCGCAACCGTAGCGGTCACACCGGTTCCGTAGCCAACGCTGCACAGGCGGTAGAGCAGTCCCTATAGAGCGGTTCACGGGTTGAGATTCGTCTAAAGAAGGGGCATTGCCTAAATGACCTAGACGGCATTGCGGCAATTGCCCCACAGACAACGCCTATGCGATGTCTCTAAACTTGTAACTCGTATGGGCAACGGCTGGGTAAGGGGGCCATTGGCTCTATCCACATTACTTTGATTTTGGCACCTGCGTCATTCGAGCTTCAATGAACTTTGCCGTCCTGCGTTCCTGCCTTCTTCTTATCGCGTTGCCATTGACTGCATATGCGGCATCGCATCCCAGTGCGCTGAATACGATTCCGCAACAGAATCTTCCCCCCGCCCCGGTACCGCAGGAGGATACAAACCCGTCCACCGGAGCTCCTCGACAACCCACGCGTTCCACGGCCCCAGTACCTCTTCGCGACAAGCCCCTGCCACACAAAGCAGTGACAGCCGCGTCTCTGATCCCGGAGCAGCCGGTTTTCATTCCTAAACTGATCACAGCTCCCAAGCTCGAGGACTTTGTCAGCGGAAATCCCGAGTCGCCTGCGGCGCGCACCATGCAGAAGCTCACCGGCTTCATCCAGCAGGATCCCAACGACGGAGCGCCTGTCTCGGAAGATACCGCAGCCTACATCGGCTACTCTGCACGCGACCTCTACCTCGCCTTCGTATGCCGCGATCACAACCCCGGGCTCGTGCGCGGGCATCTTGTTCCCCGTGATGAGATCTCCGACGACGATAAGGTTGAGGTCACGCTGGATACCTTTTACGACCACCGTCGCGGCCTACTCTTCCAGGTCAACCCCCTTGGCGTGCAGGCCGACGCCACATGGACGGAAGGCAACAGCCGACCGGACTACTCCTTCGATACCGTGTGGGACACGTGGGGACGGCGCACTTCCTTCGGCTACGTCGTCTTGATGCGTATTCCGTTCCAGAGCCTTCGCTTCCGCCGGGAGGAAGAGGGCCAGCCGCAGATCTGGGGCATCGTCCTCCGCCGCTGGATCAATCACGCAACGGAGCGCGCCTATTGGCCCCGCGTCTCGCGACAGATCGCCGGACGGCTCACGCAGGACGCTCCCATTGAGGGCTTTGCCAACGTGGAACGAGGACGCAACCTGCAGATCATTCCCTACGTTCTTGGCCAGAGCTACCGCAGACTCGACGACCGGAACCCTCTCGCGCCGACGTTCGACCACAAGCTCGCGCAGGGAACAGCCGGAGTTGACCTCAAGGCCGTCATTCACGATTCCCTGGTGCTCGATGCGACCCTTAATCCGGATTTCTCCCAGGTCAACGTCGACGACCCGGCCGGACCCAATCAGCGCTTTCAGCACTTTTTTTACGAGCAGCGACCGTTCTTTATTGAGAATGCAAGTTACTTCGCCACGCCCATTAACCTGTTCTACACGCTCAATATCGTCAGCCCGCAGTTCGGTGCGCGTCTGAGCGGAAAGCAGGGCCCCTGGGCGATCGGCCTTCTCGCTACCGACGACCGCAGCCCCGGACAGGCCGTCGCGCCGGGCGATCCCGCCTACAACACTCGCGCCCAGTTTTATGTAAGCCGCATCGCGCGCGACATCGGACCTTTCTCCTCAGCGGGCATTCTTTACACCGACCGCGAATATAAAGGCACCTACAACCGGCTGGGCGGAGTGGACTACCGCTATCGCTTTCACAAGCAGTGGACCTTGACCGGCCAGGCGGTAACGTCGGCTACCCGCAAGGCAGACAGCTCCACCGAATCTGGAAATACCTACAAACAGAACATCAACTTCTCCGGCGAGCACCT